>CAYTDU010000733.1:0-3279 GCA_964436395.1 uncultured Gemmatimonadaceae bacterium
GACTTACAAGATCGAGTCAGAGCCTCGTGCAGCTGAGCTTCAGCCAACCTTGGCCAGTTGAGCATCTGGCCAAAAAAGAGCGATGAGAACTCGCGTACCCCTGCACTTATATCTCCAGACTTTGCAGCTATCAATTCCTCCAACTCGTCCAATGATCCATCAAGGCCTTCTCGCAACGTTCGCGTGAGCACCTCGTCCACCAACCGGGCCTTGGTTCCGAAGTAGTAGTTGACGGCAGCGGTGTTGACGTTTGCCTCTTGCGCAATCGACCGTACAGTCATTGAGTCGAGGCCGTCTCTTTCGATGCACGTAAGCGTTGCCATAAAGATCCGGTCGCGAATCGACTGTTCTTCCTTGCTCATCGTTTCTCCCTGATGCGCTCTGCCCAGGCCGGATTGGGCCTTTCGTACGAGTGTTTAATACAAGCGTTAGAATGTCTGTCTCGATCTTGTAAGTCAAGTTCTGAGTAGGGCTTGCAGAACAGCTTGACAATGATGACATGTGGACTAGAATCCATACGCATGTTTTAAACGTATGTTTGAAACTAACGTTTTAGGGCAGAATTGGAACTCGACCATTCCGTTACTGGCGATGAGAAATGAGGTGGTTCAGTTGTTATCCGTTAGAGGCAGAGTAGGCGTAACCGCGGTTGCAGTACTGGCCTTGTCTTTTGCTCCAACATTGGGGCAGGTCGCCGTGCCTGATAGCGACCAGGCTGAAGCCGACGGTGACGAGAGGGTTGGCGAGCTGCAGGGCCAAGCGCTGGATCTATACACGCAGGCACCTATATCAGGTGTTACGGTCGATGCCGGCGTTTCCGGGCTTCAGACCACCACCGGATATGACGGTCGATTCACCATTCAAGAAGTGCCGGTCGGCAATTACAGGGTGGTATTTCGCGTCCTCGGCTACAGGCCCACTGTCAAGACTGACGTGATTGTACGATCAAACCGAATCACATTCGTGAACGCGGAACTCGAGCAGGTCGCAATGGAGTTGGAGGGATTGGTCGTCGTGGCTGGGAGTTTTCCGGAAGCGGATGCCCAGCCAAACAGTATCGTCGGATTCTCAGGAGAGGAAATCAGGCGCGCCCCCGGTTCAGGTGCTGACGTGAGCAGGATCGTCGCGTCTCTTCCCAGCGTTGCCAAGGTTGACGATCAGACCAACAGCCTGATCGTTCGCGGCGGGAGTCCGATGGAGAACTCATTCTATGTAGATAACGTCGAGATTCCCAACATAAACCACTTCCCCACGCAGGGAGCCTCAGGCGGGCCCATTGGGCTCATCAACGTCGACTTCATTGAGTCTGTCGACTTCAGGACTGGCGGGTTCTCCGCTACATACGGAGACAGACTCTCGTCCGTTATGGACATCCGATTCCGCGACGGCAACAGAAGCGAGTTCGACGGCCAACTCGATCTCAGTTTGATGGGCTTCGGGGGTGTGTTTGAGGGGCCCCTACCAGGCAAAAGAGGCTCCTGGCTTCTTTCTGCTCGGCGCAGCTACCTGGATCTGATCATCAAGATGGTGGATGTAGGAAGCACAGTTGCGCCGAGGTACGGTGACTATCAGGGGAAGCTCGTCTATGACCTCGGCACCAATCACAAGCTGTCTTTGGTGGGCGTTTTCGCGGACGATCACATGCACTCGGACAGCACGGTGGCTGTGGAAAACGCCATGGTCCATTTCGGCGATCAAGATCTCGCCACCGGCACCGTTGGTTTAAGCTGGAGAGCACTCTGGAGTGGCGGCATCTCCAATACTTCGCTGTCATATACAACTAATCGATTTGATGAAAATGGGCGTGAGGCCAGCACCGGTCTGTTCTTGAGACGAAATAGGTCGGCGGAGCACACCGTATCGCTGCGAAACACGAATCGCCGCAGAGTGTCGAGTTTTCTGTCGGCCGAGTTTGGCGTGGAGGCAAAACATCTGATTGCCGACTTCGACAACGTATACGCCGCGCACACCGATGCTCTCGGTGGCCCAGTGCCGGAAACCGTTCTTTCAACCAGGTTAGGTGAAAACAAATTTGGCGCGTTTGTGAGCTTCATAGCTCGTCCCACTGCACGACTTTCTGCGACATTTGGCCTCCGAGCCGATCACTTCACTTTCAACGACAACACTCACCTTTCCCCCCGCGTATCTTTCAGCTACAGGATCGGTGACAAGACAACCATCAATGCGGCGACTGGCGTGTATTTCCAGAGTCTGCCGATGGTACTATTGGCGCAGGATGTAAACAACCGACGCGCACGTGATCCCAGGGCAACGCACTACGTAGTCGGCTTGAGTCACATGCTCACTGATTTTGCGAAACTCAGCGTGGAGGCCTATCACAAGGAATACGCAGCTTCACCGATAGACCCCGACGAACCCTCTCTTTTCCTTGTTGACGAGCTCTTCTATCGCTACGGATTTTACACTCAACACGCTCAGCTCAGCGACAGCGGGCGGGCACGGGCTACTGGCGTGGAGGTGACTCTTCAGAAACGACTCGCACGAGATTTCTACGGTCTCGTGAGCGCCGCGTTCTCGAAGGCTCGGTATCGGGGGAGTGACCTAGTCTGGCGGGACCGCGTCTTTGACAATCGGGTAGTTGTCGGCATCGAAGGCGGGTACAAGCCTAGCCACAATTGGGAGGTGAGTGCACGATGGATATTCGCAGGTGGGGCCCCGTACACTCCGCTGGACGTCTCCAGATCGGCCGAGCTACATCGGGCGGTCCTCGACGGCAACCGCATCAATGAAGAACGGTACCCGCATTACCATTCCCTGAATGTTCGCTTCGACAGGCGTTTCCACTTCAGCGGCTCCAATCTGATTTTCTACCTGAGCGTCTGGAACGCGTACAACCGCAAGAATGTTGCTTCCTACTATTGGAACGAGATCGAGGGAGCGGCGGATCTCATCTACCAATGGAGTGCACTGCCGATATTCGGGCTCGAATACGAATTCTAACCCCCCGATCACTCAGTCCTACGCAGCTCCGAGCGGCCGTGGCACGTCTAGAATGGTGTGCGACGGCCGAGCGGGCAATTAACGTGGTACATTACGCCGTCGTTGATTCGGAGATGACATACTGAAGAGACCCCAGAAGTCCATATTCCTATTTTGGCTTCCTCTCGCAGTCACATGGTTGATGATGGCCGTGGAGGGGCCGTTCTTGGCTGCGGTCATAGCCCGACTTGCCGATCCCAAATTCAACCTTGCGGCGCACGGAGTGGCATTTGCGTTCGCATTGGTGGTAGAGGCCCCAGTGATCATGATCATGAGCGC
>CAYTDU010000734.1:0-3278 GCA_964436395.1 uncultured Gemmatimonadaceae bacterium
GTTACTACTGGAACGACGCCGGCCTCCTCGAGCAGGTGGACATTGACTACGGCACCGGCGAAACCCCACGGTACGCCCGCGGCTGGCTCACCTGGTCACCGACGGGCGAACTCGCAAAACTGGAGATCCGTGTCGGCTCGACGCTGGAGAGCCTGACCGAGGGCAGCGGCGGCACGCTCGTGTTGTTGAACAAGTACGGCTACTTTGGCGGCTCGGTCATCGTCGAGCGAGAAGAGGTCGGCGACCCAAGCGAGAAGCAATACGTCTCTATGGGCGGCACCTACCTCTACCAGGCCGATTCGGACGATGCCTATTGGCACTATCACCACGATGGCGACGGCTCGGTGGCAGCCATCACAGATGCCAGCAAGAACATCGTCGCTCTTTACGAGTACGACGCCTTCGGCAACAAGCTGACCAACGCCGGCACTGTCGAGAACCACTTCGGCTTTTACGGCGGCACGCTCATCGAGCGGTTCGGTTTGGTGTATGAAGGAGGGTCATCCTTCCGCGAGCCGGAAACCGACAGGCGCGTGAGCGAGGCGCGCTTACCGCTCGCTTCCGCCAGCCTAGTTGTTACACTGGCATTAGGTGCTGGGCTGCTTTCCAAGAAGGTCACAGTGAAGACCCAAAGAAAGGTGAGAAAAGGGACTCGTTTTCTAATAGTGTTCTGTCTGGTGTTCATGCTTGTTGCAAACTTATCTTGTGGTATGCAGAAGTCGGGCAAGAGGGTCGAGAACTGCATTTGCGAGGGAGGAGAATGGCAACTTGTCGGCGGCGGAGATGCCGGAGGCGCTGCGTATTTCTACTATTACTTCTGGGCGGAGGACTTAGTGTTCGAGTGCAGATCGAAGCCTGAGCTCCATCTTACCGCCAATATGAGGGGTCATGGTCTTAGTAGCTATGTAGGTGTATGTGCTAGCCCTACTGGTACGGGTGAGGCATTCGGTATTGAAAATGGCAACACGTTTAACGGCCGTTGGGTGATGGCGGAAATCGGCCTTGGTGCAGGCTGTTATATCGCTGGCATAGGAGCGTATGGAACAGTCCTTCATAGAGGAACGTCTGGAGAGGAAATCAGGTTCATAGGCGGTATGGCTGGCGTCGGTAAGACAGCGAAGCAGAAAGGTCCAGTTGGGCTACAAACTGGTGGCGCAATCGGCGTGGCTTACTTGGCAGTGGAGAAATGCGAATGTGTTTACTAGAGTATATACTTCTCTTGGGGCTCATGGCATCTCTGGTGCCGGTGTTCTCTTACGTAGTTGCTTTTGGCTTTTGTGCGAATATCATCATTCTTATTCGTAGGCACAGGAAGTTTCAGCGCAGGGCTTTTGGTGAATATATCCTAGGTTGTCTTGCGTTCGTATTCGGCATGCTAGTCGGAGCTGAAATGGCAGAGATCATCCGGCTGTTCCCATCGGCCCATACCTTTAGTCTGGGCGTGCGCGTATCCGGCATAGTAGTGATGTTTGCATCGGGTATTCATGTTTTCGTGTTTGCCCTGTGGGCGGCCCGATCGGTGCGTCGCGAGAGCGAGCCCACTGAAAAGTGAACGCGACACGACTGTGGCAGCAAAAGGATCGCGATATGCTTGTCGAAGCTATGCCCGCACTACTACTGAAACGATGCTGGGCTCCTCAAGCAGGTGGACATTGACTACGGCGCCGGCTTGAAATTCCAAAAAACGTCGAGTAAAGTATCACGGTGGACCAGGCTGTTGCGCCTCTTGTTCGCACTCAAAGTGCTTTCCGTGGTTTCGTGCGAGTCGCGACATGGGAAAGAGCGGGGCGATTGCTGCTGCCCCGGGGAAAAATAGACTGCTATTGATGCCGGAGATACTGGATGAGGCGCGTTTCTTGTGTACTGGTTCCGGATCAGTGACCGCGTTTTCCAATGCGACGATAGGCCAGAGCTCCACCTTACCGTTGACATTTCGGGTTGGGGGTTGAGCAGCTATTTCGGCGTGGGCGTAGGCTTAGCCTGGGGCGAGGGCGAGGGCACGGCGGACGGCATTCCGAATGCCAGACGTCTTCAAGGCCGCTGGGACATGGCTGAGTTCTCCGCCGGTGCGGGTCTATACGTTGCCGGTGCCGGAAGTGTCGGATGCGTGTTTTCGCATAGCGAGCCCACGTCGGGCTTCGCTGTGAACCGTTAACAGATTAAGCTGATAGGTGGTGCAGTTGGCGTAGGAAAACGGAAGAAGCATTGGCACCTAATCGGAATCCAGACAGGCGGCGCCTTTGGTGTGGCGAGCGTCGAAGTAAAAAAATGCAAATGGGTTCACTAGTCGCTCCTTTTCATTCACATTTACTAGACATGTGTTCATCAAAACTTGTCAGCCATGGGGCACAGGCCGCGATTAAGATGGAGCACGATCCATGGTCAGTGTCCTCTACTTATTAGTTGCAGCAGGATTCTGTGTGAACCTTGGTCTCGCTCTCCGGAGGTGCCGTAGACCTGAAGTACCACCGGTGGACTTTGGGTCACGCATGTTTGTTAGCGCATTATTTCTGGCGTTTGCAATCGGTGGCCTGGAGATAGCAGGGATTACACGATTTTCCCACTGGATGCACCGCCCCACGGTCTGCCGAAGCATATCAGGGATCATCATCGCGCTCAGCTCTGCAGCACATGTAGCAGTGGCATGGCTTTGCCGAAGGTTGCCGCGCAGCCGACAGGCATCCCGGCCATTTGATGGATGCAAGCTTCCAGATAAGGAGGTCTATCTGCCGGAGAGTGGCGATGAATCCAGTCGAACGCTGATTACGGGTGGAGAGCAGTTCAAGATCATACGAACAACGTTAGGTAACCGCCTTCTAGCAGGGGGAGCGCTTGTTCTAGTAAGCATGGCGCTGGTCGTGGCGTTCTGCTCGATAT
Organism: uncultured Gemmatimonadaceae bacterium; assembly: GCA_964436395.1. Lineage (GTDB taxonomy): Bacteria > Gemmatimonadota > Gemmatimonadetes > Gemmatimonadales > GWC2-71-9 > JBDGYW01. The sequence continues at coordinate 2,878 of CAYTDU010000734.1, forward strand.
TCACGCCTGTGCCCTTCCTTCCTGGATGGGGCGTCCCACGATCCGGTGCCATTTTTCTGATTGTATACGTTGTTTTTGGGCTTATTGCTATTCTTTGGTCGCTGCGGCGGCTAACGGAGCACGTTGTGCTAAAACAGGACGCTATTGCTCATTCAGTACTAGGGAAAAAGACAGCGATGCGGTACGATGAGATCACAGGCATTACAGAGAGGGCCTTGCTTTTCAAGGCCACCTCGTCACCGGAGAGGCTCATCGTTCTCGAAGACACCCACGGGAGGCGCCTGAGTTTCAGCTCTTATCTTGCCGACTATCAGCATGTTGTGAAGCTGCTTACAAGTAGGATTGGAAACAGGGGTGCTCATCGGTGCCGACGGACCACCTCAGAGAAGATTGCCTTGTGG
>CAYTDU010000735.1:0-3271 GCA_964436395.1 uncultured Gemmatimonadaceae bacterium
TACGCGCAACGAGACGAAGACCCGAGTCCCCATAGCGAGGCAGTGCTGATATCCGAAGTACCCTCGGTTCGTCCTGGGGAAGCATTCGACGTAGGGCTCAAGATCACCTTGGATCCTGGCTGGCACAGCTACTGGCTCAACCCTGGTGACGCGGGTCAGCCCGCCGGGATAGAATGGAACATCCCGGCAGGCTACCGAGTTAGTGATCTGCGGTGGCCTTTCCCTCACAAGGTGGAGGACTCGTCGGTCGTCAGTTATGGTTACCACGACGAAGTCATGTTGCTGGCGACTATCACGCCACCACGGTTTGTCAGCATTGGCCAAACGGTCGAGTTCGCAGCGGTCGCGCACTGGCTGGTGTGCAACAACATCTGCCTCCCAGCAACGGCCAGCCTGGATTTCGAAATCCAAATCAGGGAACGGACTGCGTTGCCGAATCAACGTTGGAGAGATTATTTCGAGGAAACGCGCCGCAACCTACCAAAGCTCGCCAATGATTGGGACATTGCTGCGTCCCGTGACGCCGACGGATTCCTGCTGCGCATAGTTCCAGAGCGTTCGCCGCCCAATGCGCTCGAAGGGGCGTTTTTTTTCGTGAGCGAACGCGGTGTCTTGGAGCATGGAGCACCGCAGAGAATCGTGTACGACGACGAGACCGTCAGCATCTCGTTAGTGAGATCCCCTTACGCACGCGGGGAGCCGGAGCGGCTGACCGGCGTTCTGGTGATGCCCGATTTGGTGCAGCTCGAAAGCGGAACGACTAGAGCCGTCTCCATAGACGTGCCCGTCTCTGACGTACCTCTTTAGCTTATGACGCGAAGCTGACGGATTCGAAGTAAGATCCACCACGATATTCGTAGTTTGAGTCGATGCGGCGCTCGCATTTGTTGGGCTACTGACGTATTTTCGCACGCCACGTGTGGCATTTGCGATCAGGTTGTCGATTCGTCGATCTTGGATTAGGCTGCCGAGGCATCTCACATGACCGTGACTGAAGCTCTGCCGACACTCGAGTTGATCTGTTTGGGAGTGCCGCAAGTGCGTGTCGCCGGAGCGGAGCCGCCTTCCGACGTTTTGTGGCGCAAGCATCACGCTCTCATGGTGTACCTGGCGATGTCGCCAGGGAAAGAGCGGTCGCGTGACCACATCATGGGCATCCTGTGGCCGGACAAACCCCAAGATAAAGCGAGGCATTCGCTGAACGAGGCGGTCAGACGGCTGCGCACGGGTTTGGGGGCGGGAAGACTCATTTCGCATGGCGACATTATCGGATTGGCAACTGAATCGCTGGTGTTGGATGTCGAGCAGTTCTTGAGGTCCGTAGAGGATGATGATGAGTCTGCCGTAGAGTACGTGAGGGGCGATTTCCTCGAAGGCTTCTCAGTTGATGAAGCTGAAGCGTTTGAGAAATGGATGGTCACCGAACGCGCGCGCTTGCATGTGTTGGCTACCTCCTGCCTGCTTGTTCGAGGGGACCGGGAACTGAATGCGAGCCAATTCAGTGAGGCAGCAGCTCTCGCAAGGCGAGCGCTGCACCTGAACCCGTATCTCGAGCCGGCAGCAAATCTGAGAATGAGAGCGCACGCTCTGTCTGGCGACGCTACGGGCGCTCTGGCCGTGTACCACGAATTCGCAGAACGTATCCGTGAGGAGATTGGAGAAGCTCCGGGTCGAGATCTGGAATCACTGTCCCGGCGTATCCGCAATGGTCGGTGGCAAAATGTGTCTGCTGCTCGCTCACACAACGAACCTCCATTGGTCGGAAGGGCTGCGGTCTGTTTGGAGGCTTTCGGCCTGGTAGAGGGTTCATTGCGGGGTGAGGCAACGGTTTTGGTAATAGTGAGCGATCCCGGGATGGGCAGGACGCGTATCCTCGGCGAATGTGCAAAGAGGGCTGCACTCTCAGGCGCGGTTGTGTCCACCGCGAAGCCGTTGGCCAGCGATCACGATGCTCGCTGGAGTTCACTTGGTTTGGTGTTGGGTGGCGGTCTGGAATCTGCGCCGGGGTTGGCGGGAGCAGACCCTGGTGCATTGGAGACTCTTGCGGCAATTGCACCGAGTCTTGCAGAACGTTTCAACAGTGTACAACCACGCGACACCGCGCACGTGGCGTCCGCTTTGGAATCGGTGTTGCGTTCGATAGTTGTCGAACAGCCGGTGGCGCTGGTGTTGGACGACGCGCATCTCGCCGACGGCGGTTCGATCGAAGTGCTCGGTGCGGTCATGAGACGTCTCCAAGAGTTGCCTGTTGTGTTGTTGATGGCTGCCGATAGCTCCGGTCAAAGAGGCTCCGCCGAGTTCGCGCGTCTCCGTGCAAGCATCGGTCGCGATTTGAGAGGTAGCACTATTCGGCTCAAACCCTTGGTGATCGACCACACCCGAGAATTGGTGGCCAATCTGGCGCCGTGGTGTACATCAGACGAGGATGTCGATCGGCTCACTCGCCGCCTGCAATACGAGAGTGGTGGGAGTCCGTTCCTGGTGGTCACTCTGCTGCGCGGGCTGGAAAATGCGCCCACTCTCAAGGACGACCTACTCGCCTGGCCGCAGCCGAAATCTACATTTGACAGCCCACTCCCATTCTCGATTCCGGATCTAGCGCGACTCGCCGTCATGGCGAGAATCTCGGAATTGGATGAGAACAGTCTGAAGGTCTTGCGAGCGGCAAGCATAGGCGGTCTCGCATTGGATCTGAATCTAGTTGAAGCTCTTGCGGGCGTATCCGGACAGGCGTTGGAGGACGCATTGGACTCCCTCGAGCGGTTTCGGTTCTTGTCGTTCGACGGATCCAGATACACCTTCGCCGCACCTCTTTTCGCTCAGGTCATTCGAGGAGAGTGCCTGACGCACGGGCAACGCCAGAGGATGCGAGGGATCGCGGTTACGCATCTCGCACGAGAGGACGGATTGGAATCGCGAGTCCTCCGAGTCGAATTGATGTCGAAAACACAACCCGGTGAGGACACATTGTCGGAAGCTGTGTCCGTTGCCCGATCGGCAATCGAAAACGGGGCTTGGCGAACCGCCAGGAGAGCGCTATTCGCCGGCGAGTGTGCTGCACGTTCTCTGGACAACAGGTCCACTGCGGTTTTGGAGGAACTCCGGTCACAACTCCCTGGTTAACGTGTGGATTAAGTTGTTGTAAATCAATTGCTTACGTGCCGTTGACCTTTCGAGCTGGCAATTATCGCTAGTCTTTGTCTGCGCCGCACTTTGCACTTGAAAACCGAAATATGCTTGGCGTAAAGCCTTGTGTGTCTTATAGTTGGGG
>CAYTDU010000736.1:0-3271 GCA_964436395.1 uncultured Gemmatimonadaceae bacterium
GTGGCGTTCATGGAGTTTGTGAACCGTTCCACCTTCTGCTTGCCGTCGACGAAAAACACATCTTCGGGTGCGTAGAAACCCCAACCGCCGACATCCGTACTGTCGGTACCGCCAAGCAGGCCACTGCCCAGCATGCCCGTCACGTTGTTGTCATTCTGGGGGAGTCGAATGACCGATGATACGTATCCGGTCGACAAGCTTACGGTCCCCGTGTTTCCGAGCAGTGCCATGAGGTTGGCGCGCATGCTCCCTCTCCGCAGGCTGTTCGGATTGGTCAGGTAATCCGGAAGCTCTGGACGCGTTTCGAGTATCGAGTCTTGTGTGCGACCTGGTAGGCCCCATACTCCGTCCTCGGACTCATACTCGCCCGACAGGTAGTACTGCACCTGTTCGCTGCCACCGGACACGTTCATACCGTACTGCTGGCGGCGGCCGTCTTTGAAGGGGGCGGTCGTGGGACTCGAGAGCGGGTTGGCGATTTGCAGCCCAGCTTGAGTGCAGCTACCGGCAGATACGCCGGCCAACGAGCAGCCGTTGCCGTCGGCGTCGATACCTGCGTAGTTAGCGGGATACCCGCCGACGTCCTGGATGATGCCCTGCTCCATCCAGAAATTCCACGCCGGAGCGCCGACACGACCGCGCTTTGTCTTGATTACTATCACTCCGTTCGCGGCAGCCGTTCCGTAGAGAGCTGATGCGGACGGTCCCTTCACGATTTCGATGCTCTCGATATCGTCGGGGTTGAAGTCATTGATTCGCGAAATGGTCTGTCCGCCGGTACCGAATCCGATGTCGTTACTCCTGTTGTCGACACGGACACCGTCCACAACCAGCAGTGGCTCGTTGCTGAGGGAGATGCTGCTCGACCCGCGGATCCGGATCTTCGTGCCACTTCCCGTGGTACGGGCCGAGTTGATTATCTGTACGCCGGGCGAACGGCCCTGAATGAGACTCGCCATCGTCGGGGGCATCCGCTCCTCGACGGCCTCGGCCGCATTGACCGTAGAGATTGAGTTGGAGATCGCTCTCCTGCGCTGCTCGCCCGTCGCGGTTACGACCACGGCGTCTAAGTTGATAATCACTTGTGACAGCGTGAAATCCACTTCTGCCGGCAATGTGCCTTGCAAAGGCACCTCCGCACTCTGTGATTCGAATCCGACCACAGAAACACGGATATTTACCCTTCCTACCGGAATTCCTGTAATGCGGTATGAACCATCCTGATCGGTCTGCACCGACCGAACCGTTCCGACCAATGTGATACGCGCACCGGGAATCGGCGCGCCGGTCGTCTGGTCGGTGACCGTTCCTTGGATCGTCCCGGTCTGGGCCTCAACTGGCTGTGCGGCAAGCACCACCAGCGCCAGCACCCCGGCCAGGGCAATCAAACCACGTGTAAAACGCATTTTACTACCTCCTGGTACAGAAGATTGGTGAGAATTCCCGTTCCCAATCCCCCCCCACAGCGGATTTTTGCATAGGCATTCCCCCGTTTGAGTTGCACGGCCTACAGATCTTTGAACAGCTCTACGCTACCCGATGCTGATCGGGCTGCATAAACTAAGAGGGGCCATTCTGTTCATTGTGGAACGTTGAGGTATTCACCGAATGTCCGGGAGAGCGTCTTCCCCTTGTCTCGGATCGAATATAAGAACGCGTATATACGGGCGATGCGTTACTTAGCCGTGATTTCTGGGTCTATTGGGTCTCCAAATTGGCCAGTTACGTGTGTTGCCCTCGTTTGCCGTCACATGTGAGAACGCCTGAACGTAGGTGATGCGTTAGTTCGGCGAGATTTCGGGATACCTTTGGTTACGCGACTGAGGTTCTATCTCCGGCGCGAGCCATTTGGGGGCGAGTTCGTGAAGGGATAGGGGATATTGACAGCCCTTTTCCGGCAACAGCTACCCGCCCATACCTTTCGATGTGTCCTCAACAGCAAAGTTAAAGGAAAATTCGCCTTTCTTCAATGTCATCTGGGAGCGATATCCCAACGGAGCTGGGATGAGGATTCGGGTGGGATGAGACGGTCACAGGTGCTGGGACGTGCGAGCCTAGAAAGCGAACCACGCAATCATTGCAGGATCTCTCCACCCCAAAGCGACATCAGGAAATTGCGCCACGGCAGAATCCTGACGCCATCAACCACTCTTTCGGCCGTTTCGTTACACACCACAATCGCAATCCTTGGTCGGAATTCACCAACGAACGCAGCGAGCGGTCGGAGGTCTCGGGATTGTACCCGAGTAGTTCCCTTGACCTCGATCGCAACTTCGCCTCCGCCAAGTACGAAATCCACCTCCAACCCGGATTTAGTGCGCCAGAAGTTGATGTCATATTGGAGTTCGCTGTACGAGGCATGTGCCTGTATTTCCGTGAGGATGAAATGCTCGAACGCCTGGCCGAACGATTCTCCACGCTTCTCTGCGATTTGGCGTTTGGTCAATGCACCCGCCACACCCACGTCGAACAGATAGAACTTCGGTGCCTTGGTGATTACCTGCCGGCCGTGCCGCTTTTTGAACGGCTCCACGCGCCATGCGAGCAACGTGTCAACGAGAATCTGGTAGTATTCCTTGACCGTCTTCGAGTCCACCCCGCAGTCTCGAGCGATGTTTGCATAGTTGGTGAGCTGACCGTGAGAATAGCCTACCGCATCGAGGAATCTCGAAAACGCCGGGACGTTCCGCGTCAAGCCTTCTGCAAAGATTTCTTCCTTGAGATAATCTCTCACGTACGCCGACAACGAGCGTCGATAGTGTTTTCCGAAGTAGTGTGATGGGAGCATCCCGCTGTTCACAGCCCGCAACAGATCGACTCTGTCCAGTTCAGCCGTCACGAACGGGAACAGCTCAAAACGCCACGCCCGCCCTCCGAGCAGGTTCGCCTGACCCCGTCTCAGCTTGCGTGCACTGGATCCACACAGCAGAAACCTCAAGCCCCGATTCTCGATCAGCCAATGAACCTCGTCGAGGATTCCTGGCACCTTTTGAACCTCGTCGAGAACGATCGGTTCGCTCAATCGATCCGGACTTTGGGCAGCGAGTTGCTCCTTCAGCAACGCAGGACGCTTGGCTAGCTCGAGTGCTACATCAGTGTCCAAAAGGTCGTAGTAGATGCTTCGCGGGAATGATTGGTGCAGCAACGTGCTCTTGCCCGTCTTGCGGGGCCCCCAGAGAAAGGCCGATTGACGTTCTGGTAGCTCAATGCTGAGCTTTCGTTGAAGTGTTTCCATGGCGGAGTTACGTCCATGATAGTTTAACTATTATGG
>CAYTDU010000737.1:0-3270 GCA_964436395.1 uncultured Gemmatimonadaceae bacterium
ATCGTAGTCTGGATACTTGGAATGGCACTGGCACTAGGCATCTGTTACGCACTTGTCAGGGCACACGAATGAGTGTTGGCCGCTTCGAAGAAACGGCAAAGGAGGCTTCCGTGATACTGAACGCGCAACCAATGACAACCCTACCAGGTGAACCAGAGGTCGTGTGTTCGGTATTGCGGAAAGCCGCCCGCGAGCTAGACGAGAGCAATCCCACGCTGGCGGGCTGGCTCCGCGAGTTGGCCGGTGACTCGGTTGTTAAAGTGCAAGATACCAAAAGCCCGCGATCAACGCGGGGGAGGTCGGGCTAGTGTCTTTCGTCCACAATAGCGAGAGCGATAGTTTTCACCCTCGCCGGTCGTTGGTTTCGGTTTCATATCTACAGCATATCACACTAACAAGAGCAAATCAAAATCAGTCGCCCAAATGGTGCAAAATGGGCGGGAAAAGGAACTGATGGATAAAATGTTAGCCGCAACACTGTGGTACATCCTGATTACAATATTGGGCATCGCAGCCGCTATCGGATACAACTCTTGGATCGACAACAAGAACCGCGAGAAATACCAGATACCCTCCAGTATCTTGACCTCGTTCGGCGTAGCGGGCGTCGAGATTATGCGCGTCATTCGCAGCGCTCCCTTGGCCTGGCTCGTGGTTGATTACTGCAACTCTCTCGATGTAGTCAGCGTCGTGGGCTTGTTCATCGCCTGGTACACAGTCGATGCCATCACGGCATACAGCCTAACCGGGCTGGTGATGATCGGGGGGAACCTACACCGCGAGGTCGCCAGGTCAGTCGATGAGCAGCTAGAGGTTGCCGTGACCCTCGGGGAGAAATTGCAAGACACTTTTGAGCGTGGAAGGGATTGGTAATGCCCAAGCCAACAGTCGGTGGATACAACTGGCGAAGAGAACTGAATAAGGCTACCCGACTGTGTTCTAATGCACAGAAAGAACTCATCGAAATGAACCGGGATATGGACCGACAGCGGATACCGAGCATATCGATGCTGATTGCAGAGATCAGGCTTGCCGTCATAGAGATGGCGTCGATTGCGGAGGGCCAGTGTGACGAAGGCGACTAACTTCACCCGCTACACCTGCGAGATCAAAGGCAAAGAACGCAGCTACGAAACCATCAAGCGCGAGTGGCGTTGTGCGGACTGCGACGGGCGACTTGGGGAGAAATGGACAGACGGCGACGGGCGTTACCCCGAAAACTGGCACATCGAGTGCTTGGTGTGCGGCGGCCTAGATTTCGTCCACGAGCGACAATTAGCACGACAGAAAGCCGAGGCTGTAGAGGTCATCAAGGGATTACCGCCGGAACTAGCGCAGCAACTTGGTTACGAGCCGCTACCCCGACGAGAGAGCGGCGTCATTTTTTCATTGGCTCAAACGAGCGTTGAGATTTGAAAGGAGATTGATCATGTCACTGAAAGACAGAGACCGAACGAGACCGCGCCGCCTGGTACGCCTGGGCATCATTCGCCTGGGGTACAAGGAGAAGCGCCAGCGCAAAGATGGAAGCGAGTACGAGTTTCCGGTTCAGGCTGACCATTTCGTACTCACCGACGCGCAAGAACTGACGCAGGTCTACGGCAAGCAACCCCGTGAGCTAGACGTAATACTGCCCTTCCCCGACGTGGAGCGCAACTTTGACGCGGCATACACGGTGTGGGCCGGTGGCGTTCTCGTTTGCCGTGGCGATGGCGAGTTTGTCGAGTATGCCGCACCGTTCAAGGTGACCACAAAGAAGAACGGCAAGACGGCCGTATACAACGACGCTGGAGATACACAAGTGAGCGGCGGCGCTGCCCAAGTGCCCTTCGACTGGAACGGCACCCACTTTGAGCCGGGAGAGCTGGTTCCTTGCTCCGGCGCATCGCAAGACCTGTACCCGCACTGCAAGGCGTGCAAGATGAGTGCTATCCTCAAGGTGATGATGGCCGATCCCCGCCTCTTCCGTCTGGGCTACTACCAGATTGCCACCGGCAGCGGGCGCAACTATGACACCATCCTGGGCACGCTGGAGTTGATCGGTGACCAGGCCGGGAAGGTCAACGGTATCCCGTTCAAGCTGCGGCTGGTCGAGGAGCAAACGACGTACCAGGAGAACGGTAAGCGGCGCAAGACCACAAAATGGTTCTTGCAGTTGGAGCCGGATCCAACGTTCGTGCGCAAACTCTACAGCAAGACAGCCGCCGGTATCCTGGCGCTGCCATCTGGTAATGGCGACGGCGCAACCGAGGAGGCATACGAGGCTGAGTTTGTGGAAGCCGAGGAACCGGCACCGCCGCCGTTTGCTGAGGATGGCGGCCCGGCAGAGGAACCGGAGTCAGAAGAAGAACCGCAAGCCCCGCCCGAGAACGGCAACGGTGCAAGCCCCGGCTTCCCCGAGAAGTACGGCGACTTTGTGAGTTACGTCATCGAGCACACCGGTTACACCAGCGCAATGGAGGTAGGGGACGCAATAAAAGCGAGTGGTGTCAAGTCGCTCGTCAAGCAAGGCGGGGCGTGCGGTTTTGACAACGTGGCCGACGTGTACTCCGTGTTGGCGGCGGCGAAACCAAAGTAGACAACATCCCGTGCCCCGTCCGACGGTCCGGGGCAACCGTCGGACGGGGGATTGAAAGGAGAAAAATGAACGAAATCAATATGTCCGAACTGGCGAAAATGATGCTTCAATGGGAGCTAGCCCAACGCAAGGCCGACGAGATCAAAGAGGCTATTCAGGACACTGTGTTACAAATCGGCAAAACGCAGACGGTTGGCAACGTCCGAGCCAGCTACAGCGCAGGGCGCAAGAGTTACGATTACAAAGAAGCCGCCTATGATCACCCGATGGTGGGTAGGGCAACTATAGAGCTATTCACCACAACACCGGTGCCAACCATTGACTGGCGCGGGATCTGTAAGCACGTCGGAATTGACGACGTGCCATTCACGCAATCAGAACCTAGAGTAACAGTGAAACTTGTCTAGTTATATCGACCGGGGGAAGCAGTGAAGCCTTGCCTGGATTGCCCATACGAGCACGTGAGCCAATTGCATAAACTCGCGTAACGCTGAACAAGCCAGGTGTGCCCGGCTTGAGGTGATCCTGGCTATGCGTGGCACGCCCGCATAGCAGAGGGTTAACCAGCACCCTCCCCCCGGTGCCTTTATTGAAGGGAGCGCAATGGAACGAGGAACACAAATCGCTTACATCCCATCGCACGCAGAGGGAAACATAAACCACTCGGATGTAGAGTTTGGATTCATCACGAG
>CAYTDU010000738.1:0-3268 GCA_964436395.1 uncultured Gemmatimonadaceae bacterium
CCGGGAGACGCCCTTGGCCAAGCAGCGTGATTACGTGCATTACGAACGCGCGTTGCAGGTGTATCCGTTGGAATAGTATCTTGCTTTCGACATAATCACCGGTATCAGCGCCAATGACCGCCACAGAAGCTCTCAAACAACATCGCGAAGAGATTATCGAAATCGCCGAGAGACATGGAGCCACGGACATTCGGGTATTCGGATCAGCGGCCCGTGGTGATTCTGATGAACTCAGCGACATCGATTTTCTGGTTCGTATGTTGCCCGGCCGGAGCCTGTTTGATCTTGGTGCGTTGCTCATGGATCTTCAGGATTTGTTGGGTCGAAACGTTGATGTCGTGACGGAGCGTGGGCTCAGGCCTCGAATGCGCGAACGGGTTCTCCGCGAAGCCGTCCCAGTATAGGTCGCGAAAGGATGCGTTCCGATCGCGCGTATCTGCTCGACATCCTCGACGCAATCCACGATATCGAGCGTTATCTGCCGGCCTCACGTGCCGGGTTTGACAACGATGAACGGACCCAGGTCTGGATGGTGAATCGTCTCCAGATCATCGGTGAAGCATCTCGGCAGCTGTCGGACGACTTCCGGGCGCGCCACGATGCTGTGCCGTGGCGGGCGATCATCGGGATGCGACACCATTTGGTGCACGGATACTTCTCCGTTGATCCCGACGTGGTCTGGACGGCCATCGCGGAACGTATACCTGAACTGAAGCAACAAATGCAGCTGGCACTCGCATCCGACCCAGGTGTTCAGGATGTGAGCTAGGGGGCACGCAGATCTTCCTCGAGAACCGATGAAATCGCGAGCAGCCTGATTGCTCTTTCCCCCTAGCGTCGTATGCTCCACTGCCGCATCTTAGCCGATCATGACTGACGCCCTCTCCCACCTCAAGGACTCTCTTGCCAGCCGCTACGCCATCGACCGAGAACTCGGTAGCGGTGGGATGGCGCGAAGGGCGGTAGGAGGTCGTCGTGTCTGACACCTCTCCCCTCGCCCGGGCGCTTTCCGATCGATATGTGATCGAACGCGAGTTAGGGCACGGTGGGATGGCGACCGTGGCGTGGCCAAGGCTGTGAGTGATGCTACTGGGGCGTTTGGTCTGACTACCGAGGGAGTAGCACTCGGCACACCAGCATACATGGCACCCGAGCAAGCTGTAGCCGATCCACATATCGACCACCGTGCAGACATCTACGCAGTGGGTGTCATCACATACGAGTTACTGACCGGCAGGATTCCGTTCGTCGGCACAACGCAGCAAGAGTTGCTCGTGGCTCACCTCACTCAGGCACCCGAGCCGGTGACGAAGTATCGAGAGTCAGTGCCGCCGCCGCTGGCCGAGTTGGTGATGAAGTGCTTTGAGAAGAAGGCAGCAGACAGGTGGCAGACCGCTGAGGAGTTGTTGCCGCAGTTGGAGGCGTTGGCGACGCCGAGTGGGGGTGTGACGCCGGTTGAGGCCAAGACTGCACCCACATTGTGGCGTCGCGTTGCTGTATGGGCAGCGGTCGCAATTTTGGCCGGTGCAGTGGTGGCGGTCGGAGTCTCAATACGTGGTGATGACAATCCCGTCCTCACCCAACCGACGCTCGCGGTTCTTCCGTTCGAGCACCTCGGGTCCCCGGGCGACGCATTCTTCACCGAGGGCATTGCCGACGAGATCACAGTTCAACTTGCTGGTAACTCAGGCTTTGAGAATCGCCTTACTTCAGCGAGAAACTGAGGCTCTTGCCGCGTTTCCCACGACGAGCGTGCCTGCCTATGAAGAGTCCATTAGCGGCCGTGCCGCCGTCGAACTCGACTCGCTGTACGCGGAAGCGTGGGCAGGGCTGGCAAATGCCATTGCCCTTTTTCCCAATTGCATCGACCGGGGTTGGACAGAGTGGTTGCCAAGGGCGGACAGCGCTGTCCGTAGGGCACTCGCTATCAATCCTCGACTCGGGGAAGCGCACGCGTCGTTGGCACTTGTGCTTACATACCGTTGGGAACTCGAGGAAGCCAGAGAGTTCATCGAGCGCGCAATAGAGTTCAATCCGAACTACGCGCAGGGACACAGTCTCCGAGGGTACTTGGCACTGATATTCGGTGACGTGACCCAAGCTCGTAACAGCGCGGAACAGGCTCTTGCGCTCGATCCCCGCTCAGTGGCACGCAACTACAATGCGGCCATTCAGTACCTGAGAGCGAAGGCCTGAGTGGAGCCAACTCGTCGAAGTCCTGTAGAATCCCGCTGAGGCGCGAGAGATTCTGGAGATCTTAGGTACCGATTCCACGCAGTCTGGGTACGTCGCAATGATTTACAGCCTCATAGGTGATGAAAGCAGCGCTCTCGAACACCTCGAAAGACACAGTGAAACGCGACAAAACCCCATACGCCTGCTGCGGCCTGAGTTCTACGCGATGCGAGACAACCCACGGTACAGGAGGTTCATGGCCGACCTTGGCATCGCCATCATCGAGCCGTAGCAGTCGCTTCTACCGGCTCGAACTGGTGACCCATCCGCGACTACCAGCCGTTCCAAGAGTTGATGAGGCCGAAGGGCTAACCCCCGCCTGCGCCCAATTTGTGCTAAAAACCCAGGGCATGCGCCCCCTCTACGGGCCTCAAACTCCCGTGGGGATTGGCCCGAACGGACCCACGCTCGTCACGCAACCCTGCCTGGTGAACCCTACGTTCCATTCAGGTGCAGATGAGGTTGTGCACAGTTAAGTGCTTGTCACAAAGTGAGTTAAGAGCACGACAGCACCGTTACCTTTGCATTTTCAAGCTTTCCCCCGGTGCCGTCAAGCTTTCTCTCACCGTCGGAAGGCTTTCCCTCATCGTCGGAAAGCGTCGGAAGCCGATTTCAAGCTTTCCCTCGTCGTCGGAAAGTCTCCCCTTCGCGTTGGAAGGCTTCCCATCGGGAGGGGATAGTTTTCCCCCACCGATGTTTGGCTTTCCCTCCACAATAGACCGCGGTTTCCGTCGATGTCAGGCTTTGAATACCCGGGGGAAGGTGATCCTCGTACCGTGTCATGTCTCCTATTGGTCACTACTGTTGAAGCGACTAGTCACGAATGCTGACTCTCGGTTCAGGGAAAGTTGCCGCCGGTTGGTGGTGGTCTGGCTCCTGCGGGGGGAGATTTTGGTCCGTGATGGGAAGCATGAGCGTCACTACTCCAGAGCTACTCTAAGTCAAGTCAGACCTTTCCTCACCCGTGTCAGGCTTCCCCCGGACCGCAGGAATTCTCGTCCGTATGGTCTCCGCGTTCTTCACCGAAACAGCC
>CAYTDU010000739.1:0-3263 GCA_964436395.1 uncultured Gemmatimonadaceae bacterium
TTGATACTCATGAAGGCCTCCTCAGGAATTTACTAGAGAGGTAAGCTCTGGTAATCCGATACCCCTCTCGGTCACGCCCTCTATATGAAAGCCATCCACGGAGGCAAAGCCAAAAAAGATCGCACCTTCACAAGATCGCAGTGATTCTGCGCGGTGGGATGCTTCCCCGGGCCTACGTCTACCCGTCCGAGATGCGTGCTACCAGCGACCTTCTGAGACGACGCCTTCACTTCATTCGGCATTTTGCCTGGAATCCGGTTGCTTGATTGGACACCCACTTCCGCCTCACGACAATTGATGCGGCTACGAGTTTGTTCTGCCCGTCACCCGAACCTGCAACTAACTGACTCGGTCAAAGTCGGCGCTCGAGTAGGACGGCACGAGGGCAATAAATGAATTTCTACGCCGCAGGGAAAAAACACCCGCACAGAACTGAGCCTCAATAGTCATGATGGAACGACCGGCTCGGATTCGCGGTGCGTGGGTTACGTTAGCGTATCGGAGTGACAGCAACGCAGAGCCACAAGCGAAAGGAGCCGGTCATGAGCAAGCTACGGTGGGTGGGTCTCGATGTCCACGCGGAGACGATCGCGGTAGCAGTCGCGGAGGGTGCCGGTGAGGTACGCTCGATGGGGGTGATTCCAAATCGACCGGAGTCGGTGCGGCGCCTTGTGAAGAAGTTGGGGTGTGTCAAGGAGCTTCGGGTGTGCTACGAGGCTGGGCCAACCGGGTACGTCTTATACTGGCAGCTCACCGCGCTCGATGTGGCGTGCGAGGTGGTGGCGCCGACGCTCGTGCCGGTTAAGCCAGGCGATCGAGTGAAGACGGACCGCCGCGACGCGATGAAGTTGGCGCGTAGCTATCGGGCCGGGGACCTGACGCCGGTGTGGGTACCTGACGCTGCGCACGAGGCACTGCGTGACCTGGTGCGTGCACGCGAAGCAGCGAAGAAAGACCAATTGCGAGCGAGGCACCGGCTCGGGAAGTTTCTGCTCCGGCACGGGCGGCGGCCACCACAGGGTGTCAGGCCGTGGACCCAACGGTGGCTCGCGTGGGTGCAGCGAGACGTACACTTCACGCAGGCAGCTCAGGAGGTTGTGCTGCTCGAATACGTACACGAGGTAGAGCATGTAGCGGGGCGGCTCGAGCGGTTGGAGAGCGCGATCGACGAGGCCGTGCAGGGCGCACCGTCACGGATGCACGCTGTCATCGGGGCGGTGCAAGCCATGCGCGGCATCGCCCAGATATCGGCGGTCACGATTGTGGCGGAGTTGGGTGATATCTCGCGCTTCGCAACGCCGCGGCAGCTGATGGGCTATAGCGGTTTGGTTTCGCGCGAACACTCGAGTGGAGAACGTACACAGCGTGGTGCAATCACAAAGACTGGCAATGCTCACGTGCGGCGTATCGTGGTGGAGGCCTCGTGGGCCTACCGATATCGGCCGCGAATCGGCAACGTGTTGGCTCGGCGCCAAGTGGGAGCGAGCGAGTCGGTCAAGGAGATAGCCTGGAAGGCACAGCACCGGCTGCACCAGCGTTACCGCACTCTATTGGGACGCGGCAAGAGCAAGCAGCAAGCGGTCACCGCGATTGGACGGGAGCTACTGGGCTTCATCTGGGCCATTGGGATGCAGGTTGACAGCGAACTGCGCGACCAGAAGCGACGCGCGGCATAGGACATCACACGGGGATCAACAGGTGAAACACATCAAGCAGCGGCCGAGGAGCACACGGAAAGGAGAATCCTCGAAACACCTATGCGGCGAGGCGTGTGCCTCGACCCGCGCCCAAATAGTCCGAGGTAGCTCCCGACGGATGACGACAATGCGGTTCCGACCCGCAAATATCAGAGTGATCAACCGTCGCAACAGCCACCTCGGCCGCCGCTTGGTTTCCTCCACGGAATCGGAGGAGTAGGCAAAACAGAAGAGAGACTTGACAGGTCGTTCCATATCAGGTGTTGGGTGCAGAACAGCGCACCGACCTCGAAATGATAGTCAGGACTGGCCGATGTCGATAGAACGTTACAAACGGGGCCTCGCCACACCCCGTGTTGTTCATCTATGCCCGCTTGGCTTGGGAGGCCTTATGGGTGTTAGCCAGTTTTGGCTTGAATCGTACAACTATCTATCGATAGATTACAATATCGTTTAACGGTAGGTTCCCATGGCTGTTGTCAAAGTATCGCCTAAATACCAGGTGGTCATACCACAAAAAATCCGCGAAGCCCTCGGAATCGAAGCAGGGCAGGAAGTCCAGGCACTACAGTATATGGATCGTGTGGAGTTCATTCCTGTCAAACCCGCAAAAGCAATGCGGGGCTTCCTACGTGGAATCGATAAAGACGTTCCGCGCGACGAGGACCGCGAATGAACCTCGTCGATTCCTGCGGCTGGCTTGAATATTTCGCGGACGGGCCGAACGCCGACTTCTTTGCCGCCGCAATTCAACGGACTCGCAGACTAATCGTTCCCTCGATCTGCATCCTGGAAGTGTTCAAGCGAGTTTACCAACAGGTCGGTGAAGGGCCTGCGCTCCAAGCAGTTGCGCTCATGGAGCAAGGGAACGTAGTCGAACTGGACGCTCCAATAGCTTTCACAGCGGCTCTACTTGGCATTGAGCACAAGCTCCCCCTTGCGGGCAGTGTCGTGCTCGCAACCGCTCGCCATCATGGCGCGCAGGTGTGGACGCAGGACGCCGATTTCGAGGGTTTGGAAGGGGTGCACTTCACACCGAAGCCGTAGGCGCCAATGCTGGCTAACGACTCGGCAAATAAGTCGCGAACGAACTCCCTTCCAGCTTCTAGATGCACGAGAAAACCGTGATGTTACGCTCAGCACAAACGGATTGCTCCTTTCGCGTTCGGCAGCTTCATGCCCCGGTTAGGCAGACTGCATCACGGTGCGAACTTTTCCTGCAGCACTGTCAACACTCGCTTGAGCGTGCCAGGTGAAATGCGACCAAGACCGCGCACCAACCGATCACGATCAACCGTACGCAGCTGGTCCAGAACTACATGGCCAGCTTTACCTTTGAAACGGCATGGCACGCAGAGAGGATATTCGTGGCTGCTAGTTGTGAGCGGCGCGACGATATGAGTCTGCATATGGCGATTCAACTCATCTGGTGACAAAACCACACATGGTCGCACTTTCTTGATCTCACGCCGTCGCGTTGGATTCAAGTCAACCAGATGAACCTGGCCACGTTTGATCGCCTTGGCGGCTACCACGTCCATTCCTCGTCGTCAAAGCGAGTATTCA
>CAYTDU010000740.1:0-3255 GCA_964436395.1 uncultured Gemmatimonadaceae bacterium
TATATGTTGTCCATATACAGCTGTCAAGGTGGCGGCTGGCGTCCCAACGACTCTGGGCATAAGCTGCGTGCGCTCGCTCTCCAGCTGCAAGAAACGTTCGGTCACCTGTGACCTCGTCGTGCGCGCATATCAACTGCTCCCGACGCGCATGGCAGCTTCATGCCCCTGTTAGGCCGCAGATTCTTTCCGCACGTCCCACCCTGGGAAGACAAGAACGGCAGGATGACAGCGTAGGGCGCGGGCGATAACCTTGGCTCGTTCGACGCCAAGATTCACGCGATCTCTCTCAATTGCAGAGATAGTAGATTGCGGGATGCCAGTCAGGTCGGCCAACTGATTTTGGCTTAGGCCTTGAAGCTCGCGAATGATGCGCACGGACTCCCCGGTTGAGACAGCAACCGTCTTACGAGCCTTTCTGAAATCGCTTGGTGCCATTGCTTCAATTCCTCCGGTAGTCATGCGCCGTAATTTCGATCACATGAACGCGGACTTCTTCGGCAAGTACCTGGTAGATGATCCGATGTTTGTCACCGAGTCGTGAGGAACGATGTCCCTTCCATTCGCCTTTGAGTGCCTCATCATGAAAGCCCTTGATGAGCCTGAGGCCAACCGGTCCAGATACCTGTACAATGTCTTTCCACTTTTCGTAGCGTTTTAGAACCTCGACAGGCATCCGAGGTAGCTTTCGTGCCAGCCTACGATGTTCGTATAATTGCCACATACACACAATGTACTATATCTTATACAGTATTGCTAGAAATCTGCCGGCCTAACGACCTTGCGAATAAGCTGCAAACGCAACCGCGTCAGCTGCAAGATCATCTCCGACATCATCGATCCTTCAATGCGCACAAATGGACCACTCCCCCAGCGTTCGACAGCCTCATGCGCGGGTTAGGCTGCTTCGCTTGGACTACGAATCGTGAAGTACTGTGTATCTCAACCACACGACACCATCACGAAGCTCTTGAACGCCGGTCAAACGCAAACCGATGACACCGGCCGAATCGGTCAGGTCCGGTGCCCGATACAACGACTTCGCCGTTACCCCACCTACGAGATACGGGCTCACCAGAACACTGACCTCATCAACCAAACCAGCTCGAAGGAGAACACCGTTTAGTGTCCCACCGCTGTCGACCCTCACTGTCTTCACGCCGTAACGATCCGCCAAACACTCAAGAGCCGCTCGAAAATCAACTGGCTCTTCTCCAACCATCAGTGTCTCCACCCCAACCTCACCCAAATACTTCAGATGTTCCTCCGGTGTTGTCTCCGTACACAAGGCGACCCCTCTCCCCCAGTACGGAGACCGCAGCAGCGTCTCCCAGTGCCTCATCCTCCCACGACTATCGGGCACAACCAGCAAAGGACCATCATTGCCGGTCATGGAGTCGCCTTCGTCTGGTGACTGCTCGTCGAACATCTCAGCCGCGGCGAGAAGGGTATCAGTACCTGCGACAGTAGCGTCTTCCTTCCAGTGCGCAGCGATCTCGTAGAACAGGCCTGGATCGATCGGGAGCCAATCGATGCGACCATCGACGCTCGCCTGGCCATGTATAACTACGTGAGCCTGACCCGATTTGGTGGACACCTCATTAAGTCTGTTACGTTCAATAGGGAGGTGTTCAATGACGAGATGGAAGAAGGGAAATACGAAGCGGGAGCGGCGTGTCTTCAGCAGGGAGTTCAAGGTTGAAGCGGTTCGTCTGATGCAAGAGCGACGGGAACTGGGAGTCAGTTTGGCACAGGTTGGGCGAGAGTTGGACATCCGACCGAGGAAGCGGCCGTGGTAGAGTTCTTTCGAGGTATGCGCGGTTCGGTTCACGTGGCATTTGAAGAAGGCACCCAGGCGCAGTGGTTGCACGACTTGCTGGTGCCTCTAGTCGATCGAGTGGTGGTCAGCGATCGGCGCGGTGAGAAGCGTTCGGGCAACAAAGCTGATCAGCCGGACGCCGATGAGTTATCGGAGTTGTTACGTCGCGGCGCTTTGCGTGCGGTGTATCACGGGAGTTCCCATCGCGCCACTCTGAAGGAGCTGACCCGTGCGTACCAGAACCTGGTAGAAGATTCCACGCGTGTGATGTTGCGGTTGAAGGCGTTGTTTCGTGCTCGTGGTATCAAGGCTCCGGGTACGCGTGTTTACCACCCGGCGGATCGTGCACAGTGGCTCGAGAAGCTGCCTGATCGTGGTGTAAGGTTTCGAGCGGAGGCGCTGTACGCAGAGTTGGACGTGCTGCGCGAGCTGCGTCCCAAGGCAAAGGCCGCAATGATCGCCGAGGCGCGGCGTGATCCGGCGTGGTCTCTGTTGCAGACGATTCCGTTCTTTGGAGACGTGCGCGTATCGCTACTGTTGGCGACGATGCAGACGCCCTGGCGGTTTCGCACGAAGCGCAATCTCTGGGCATATGCTGGCCTGGCGGTCGTGACCAAGACGAGCGCCGAGTATGAGTTCGTAGAGGGGCGCCCGGTGCGACGCCGCCGCGCACCGCTGACACGTGGTCTCAATCGCAACTACAACCGTGTGCTCAAGGACGTGCTCAAGGGTGCGGGCACGGCAGCCACGGCTTTCCCCGGCCCGCTCCAGGATTTCTACAACGCCAGAGTGGCGGGTGGCATGCGTGAGGAGCTGGCGCGGTTGACGCTCACCCGCAAGATCGCAGCAATAGCGCTACGTCTATGGAAGAGAGGAGAAGAGTACGATCCCACGAAGTTGACGACGCAAGCTTTCTAGCACCGGATCTCGAGAGTCAGCGGCGCGGGTCGAGTTATCCCGCCAAGGCTTCGGAATCCGGGACGATGGTGCGGGAGGAAGTCTCCACAGGGTCGTTGGCCCGGCAGGCAGTCAGTCGAGGCACTCGCCTAACTCTAGGCCCTCTCGCTGAACCAAAGGAAGCGTCAGGCCGGCTAAGCGCCGAGTCTCAGATAGAACCATGGTTCGCAGTTTGAGAACACACAGCTTGTAAGCGTCCAAACGGATCGGGAGTCGAAGCGAGGTAACCAATGCCGAAGAAGACTGTGAAGCAGACCAAACAACGCCAAACTGACTCGCCACCGAAGAAGTCGGGGCTGATTGCAAAGGGGAAAAAACCTCAGCAATCAGCGAGGACGAAGTGCGTCCTTGACAATCGCTCTCATAGAACGACTCTGCAAATAAGCTGCGAACGCAAGCCAACCAGCGGCAAGAGACGTTTTGAATTCTGTGAGTTCACCATGCGCACAATCCGATTGCTCCCCCAGCGTTCGACAGCTTCA
>CAYTDU010000741.1:0-3254 GCA_964436395.1 uncultured Gemmatimonadaceae bacterium
CCATCATCACTGAGCCAGGTCGAGGAAGGCCGCCGCAGGCTCGCATTCGACGAACTTTTTGACCTACAGCTAGTAGTTGCCAGGGCACGGTACCTCGCCAAGAAGGCGGTCAAGGGCACGGAGTTCGAAATAAAGAAAGAGTTGACCACGGCCTTGAAAGGGGCTCTTCCATTTGACCTGACGGCTGGGCAGAAGAAGTCGATCCGTGAGATAACCTACGACATGACCTCCCCGGAACGAATGCACCGTCTTCTGATGGGTGATGTCGGCACGGGGAAGACTGTCGTGGCACTATTCGCGATGCTGCTTGTGCTTGAGAACAAGTATCAAGCGGTGTTCATGGCGCCTACGGAACTTCTAGCTGAACAACATCACGCGACGCTATCCGAACTCCTCGAACCGCTCGGGATCGTCCCAGAACTCCTTTTGGGACGACTTTCCTCGGGGGACAAGCAGGCTGTCAGAGATCGGCTGTCCTCAGGTGCGGCAGGCATCGTGGTAGGCACCCACGCGCTAATTCAAGACAAGACTGCGTTCTCGAAATTGGGCCTGGTTGTGATCGACGAGCAACATCGTTTCGGGGTGGAACAGCGTGCAGCGCTCATCGAGAAGGGCGAAGCGCCCGATGTGCTGCTGCTCTCTGCGACACCGATCCCGAGGACTCTAGCACTCACGCTGTACGGCGATCTCGATATGTCGATATTGCGAGAGAAACCTGTCAACCGCATGTCAGTGAGGACCACGGTTAGAAGCGGCCGCGATCGTTCGACGATCAGAGAGTTCATCATCGACCAATGCGGTGCGGGAAGGCAGGTATACGTGGTCTATCCCGTAATCGAGGAATCCGAGCGAGTCGACCTCAAAGCAGCCACTACGATGGCGGATGAGCTTCGAAAACAGCTCGCGCCCCTCACAGTCGGGTTGGTACACGGGAAGATGAAGAGCAACGAACGCAATGACGTAATGCGTCTCTTCCGCGACGGCGGCCTTGACGTGCTGGTGGCAACCACGGTAATCGAGGTTGGTATCGACGTGCCAAACGCCACGGTGATGGTGATAGAACATCCGGAGCGATTCGGACTGGCACAACTCCATCAGTTGCGCGGCCGCGTCGGCCGCGGCAGCGCAGAGAGTCACTGTGTCTTGATCTGCGATGATTATCCCGCCAGCAATCGCCTCAAGAAATTCGCCAAGACATCAGACGGCTTCCGTATCGCAGAAATGGATCTCAAAGAACGTGGGTTGGGCGATCTCGCTGGAGTCCGGCAGCACGGCGGCTTTGCCCTGCGGTTCGCAGATCTGGCCGTGGATGGTGACCTCGTGAATACCGCGAGGACAATGGCTCTGAAGATCATCGAGTCAGACCCATCCCTCGAGGCCAAGCACCACGAGGCTCTCAGAACACGTATCGAACGAAGGTACGAGAGGGGGATGGAGCTGTTTAGGGTGGGGTGAGGCGGCGACTGATGATCTGAGATCTGTGATATGCGAACTGCGATTTTTGATTTGTGGCGGCAGTCACAAATCACAAATCACAAATCACAGATCTCAAATCGCTGTTCTCCCGGCGTTGACAACCCTCCCTGACTCCAACTACGATAACGGTCTTATGTCGAGATTTGCGCTCATAAAGGAACTCCCGGGTCTCATTGGCCAGTCGGTGACTGTACGTGGCTGGGTGACGACCACTCGGTCGAGTGGGAAGATCATATTTGCAGAATTGCGAGACGGAACTGGTCGGCTGCAGTGCGTGTTTGCCAAGAACGACTTGGACTCAAGTGTCTGGGAGATACTTGGTGGCCTGACGCTCGAGGCATCGGCTGCTGTCACCGGTGAGATTCGGGAGGACACACGTTCACCAGGTGGTGTTGAGCTTGGGGTCGAGTCGGTCGAAATACTCGGACAGAGTGTGGATTTCCCGATTTCGAAAAAGGAGCACGGCACCGCCTTCCTGCACGATCACCGTCATCTCTGGCTG
This sequence comes from uncultured Gemmatimonadaceae bacterium, assembly GCA_964436395.1. Classification (GTDB taxonomy): domain Bacteria; phylum Gemmatimonadota; class Gemmatimonadetes; order Gemmatimonadales; family GWC2-71-9; genus JBDGYW01. Next base: position 1,979 of record CAYTDU010000741.1, read on the forward strand.
AGGTCGAAGCGCCAGGTTGCGATCATGCGTGTTCGTCACGAGATAATCCAGGCGATTCACGATTTCTTCTACGAGCGCGACTTCATTCACCTCGACACTCCTCTGCTCACAGCAGCAATCGGAGAAGAAGCGGGCACACTTTTCGAAACCGAATATTTCGATCTCGGGAAAGCCTACCTGGCGCAGACGGGTCAGTTGTATGCGGAAGCAGGTGCTGCAGCTCTTGGCCGGGTATACACGTTCGGCCCCACGTTCAGAGCGGAAAAGTCCAAGACGCGACGTCACCTAACCGAGTTCTGGATGATTGAACCGGAGATGGCGTGGTACGATTCAAACGACAACATGCGGTTGCAGGAAGAAATGGTGTCGTACATCGTCGAACGCGCGCTCGAGCGGCGAAGAGGCGATCTGGAAGTACTGGAACGAGATCTCAAACTTCTCGAGAATGTTGCGCCGCCCTTCCATCGTATCGAATACGGGGAAGCTGTCGAGAGACTTCAACAGCTTGGCTCAGATGTGAAGTGGGGAGACGACCTCGGTGCGGACCACGAAACGAAGTTGGCGGAAGGCTTGGATCGACCGATATTCGTCTACAACTACCCCAAGGCTGCCAAAGCATTCTACATGAAGGAGAATCCGGACGATCCTCGAACCGTACTATGTGACGACTGCCTTGCTCCTGAAGGTTACGGAGAGATCATCGGTGGCAGCCAGCGCGAGGATGACTTCGACAAGTTGCTGAACCGGATTCACGAGGAGAATTTGCCGGTAGAGGCATATGAGTGGTACTTGGATCTGAGACGGTACGGTACCTTCGTCCACTCGGGATACGGACTCGGACTGGAGCGCACAGTTGCTTGGGTATGTGGGATCAAGCACATCCGCGAGGCGATAGCATTTCCGCGGATGATGACCAGGCTCTACCCGTAGCCGTTTCGGGCTTTCGCCTCGTTCCACAGGCGGTCGAGCTCTTCGAGGTCGGCATCTCCCATTTCGATGCCGCGTTCACTTGCGAGCTCCTCGACAACTCGAAAACGGTCGACGAATCGCTGGTTTGCCTTTTCGAGAGCAGCGCGCGGATCGCATCCTAGCTTTCGCGCCAGGTTCACCACGGCGAAAAGCAGGTCGCCTAGCTCTTCTTCGATCCGGTCCTGATTGGTGCCTTCATTCAGCTCCACATCGAGCTCGTCGAGTTCTTCCTGGACCTTTTCGCGGGGACCGTCGGCATCGGGCCAGTCGAAGCCAACCCCAGCGGCCCTTTCTTGCAGCCGCATGG
>CAYTDU010000742.1:0-3253 GCA_964436395.1 uncultured Gemmatimonadaceae bacterium
GAACTTGTCACTATCCCATTCCATGAACCGTGCCCAGTGATGGACGATCGACTGGCAACCTTGGGTCGAGGCGACGTGAGTCATGAAGTACTCGCGGATTTCTTCGTCGCCGGCGCCGTCTTTGATGAGTTGCAGCCAGTCGAGGGCTTCGCCGGCCATTTTGTAGTCGATGGAGACATACTCCGCCGGATTGGCGGCTCTCCGGTCTGAACAGGCTACAAGCACCAAGCACGTGAGTAGCAACGCGGTGGCGAGGTGTCTGGGTGTCGAGTTAATGGTCTTACCTCCAACTAGTTGACCGAGTTGCCGTTCTCCTTCACTGGTTTTGCGTACGCAGTGGAGAAGCAAATGTTTCGGGCGGTCAATGTGTTGACGCATATACGAAAAGCCAGACGCTTGGTACATCCCCACCCACGTAGGAGTGTCCAGGTCGAAATTGGGGGAGGGCTTCCCATCTAATGGCACGAGGGTGCGGTGGATCCTGGGATTGCCACGATCAATCACGCAGCCGCAGCCGGATGCGCCTCGATAGTCAGCCTTCTGTTCGCAGCCGATTTTTCCGGGCGCTGCGCGTGGCTTCAACAGGTATAGGAAACAAAGGCAGAGATGGGTTCCATTAGGTCAGTTCCAAAATACAGAATCCATTATGTGGGACTGGCCTTGGCCGGCATAGTACCATATATTGGGTCCCACATATTGGAACTGGAGCACGAGGGATCCATGCCGAAAAAGAGGGGGTCGGCGGAAGTATGGAAGAACCCGTTCATCATCGGCCATCTGGCGGAGGGTGAGGGATTTGCCGATCGAGAGAAGGAAGTAGCTCGGATCTGCACTGCGTTGAGGGACCAAGCCAGTCGAGTTCTGGTGTACGGCGATCGGCGGGTGGGGAAGTCGTCCGCGCTGAGAGTGGCAGCAGAGCAGGTTAGAGCCGGCGGCGTGCCGGTGGCAGTAGTGGATCTGGCCAACGCGACCAGCGCCGAGGCTGCTGCGCAGCGCGTATTGGCTGCCGTTCAGAAGGAGGTCGGCAGGCGCTGGAGCGATCTGCTATTGAAGGCGGTAGGGAAGCTGAAAGGCACCGTAACCGTGGCGCCGAGCGTGGCGCCGGATGGGACCCTGAGCCTGGCCTTCTCCGTGACACCTGCAACGGAACCAAGCGGGAAGGTGAAGCAGTTCATCGAGGTTCTCGACGCGATCGAGTCGGAGTTGGACGGCCGGGGCGTGGAACTCGGCCTGGGTTTGGATGAGTTCCAGCGACTCCGGCAGTGGTGCGGCGAGGAAATCGACTGGCCTTTGAAGGCGATGTTTGAACGCCACCGCCGCATTGGATACGTGCTCGCCGGGTCTGAGAAGTCGTTGATTGAACAGATGCTCGAGAACAAGAAGGCCGGCCTCTGGAAAGTCGTCGATATCCTCCCCATGGGGCCGATGCCTGATCGCGAGTTGGCTGATTGGCTGCTAGAGCGTTCGAACGCGACAGGCTTGGAGTTATCGCCCGACGCTGCAATTGCGGTGATCCGCATCGCGGGTCCACGAACGAGAGATGTGGTCCAGCTAGCGCGGGCTGTCTGGGATCGGACTCGGAGCATAGGTTTGGCTGGACCGGAGGATGTGGTGGAGACGATGGACTTGTTGGTCGTTGAACAGGCTGCCCTCCACCAGAAGCTCTGGTTGCGCCTCCATGACGTCGCCCTGAAAGTCCTCCTCCTCCTCGCCACTGACCCGAAGGCCGAGGTGACCGGCGCAGGTACCCTCAGCAAGCACAATCTTGGCCCCAAGACAACCGTGCATCGGGTGCTCAAGGACCTCGTGGAGGGCGAAGTGCTGGTGGAAGGAGTTGAAGGAGGGTTCCTGTTTGACGATCCCTTCTTTCGCCGGTGGGTCCAGCTCAACGTACTTCAGGATGTCGGCCGAGAGGCGCCTCCACTCCTGAACACCTGGGAACAACACCGCCTCTGACCCTTTATCCGGCGTGAACGTGTTCAGTATCTGAGGCTCGCCGGTTTTGCGACTCCGCCCTCGCGCGGCCACTCACTGCCGCATCCAGACTCGGCACCCGACACTCACCCCTTGGACGCGCCCAGAAGACCCCGGGGCTGGGGTCGTTGTGTTCCCTGTATGCGAAACCGCGGAAGGCACGTCGTTCAGAGTCGTATTCAACTATGTAGTATGGGGTTTTCAGACCGAATACGGTCTCATCGTCCACCTTCCAGCTCCACACAGGAACCGGCGTTGATGCAGACCAGGCGAAGGCATTCACGCCTATCACCGGTACCTCGAAAAACGACAGCCTTGTCTGGGTCGAGCGGCTGGGCGGTGGAGTCCGCGTCAGCGCATTGTGAACTTAGTGAATCCTGGGTGAAGCGGCGGCAGCAGTCGGCCCAAATTTGTCAGCCACCCGTAACCACACTCCATTCTTTGAAGGAACGTGCACGCCACAACCGGTAATCCGCTCACCGGAGCAGATGCCGTACCAGCCTAACGAGGTTCTGGACCGCCCCGTGAAATGCAAGAAACCGCTGCGCTTGTGCAACTGATGATCTGGGTAGGACACCTGTGTCTGTGGTAACGAGTCGCTTTGCTGTTCATCACGTAAGTTTGGCGGGTAGCACCTTAACTTGACAATACCGTGTCAGCTGCCGTTCACTAGGACATACACGCGGTCTTCAGACATGTCGATGTTGTCGATACTCGTTATCAGACTGTCACCCTCAAACACACCACTCTCTTCGTAATCCTCTCTACACCAACTAGCAAGCATCGGGCATTCTTCGGTGATGAGCAGTCTTCCGCCCGGGAGTGGTTCATATGCTCTTGCGCGCGTATCCGGCCACAAGCTGTGCTCATCCTCGGTCACCCATCTGTACGTACGGTGATAGACTACGCTGTCCGCATCGCGAAAGACCAGTGTATCCGCAACGAGTTCGCTGGCAGAGTGAGCATCTTCCGAAATCCGATATGGCAGCTCCGCATCGTTGACAGAAACGAGAACGAAAACCTGGCCGACAACATCAGGTGCTGGTGACAGCGTTTCGCCGCAAGCTGCGCCAAACAGGCATAAACCAGCCAGCAGCGTTGCCACTCTGGGCCTCCATGCAGCAATTGACTCGCGCGAACAGCTGAGCTTATCGCTATTCGTGATGCCGCTCGGAAAATTGGGCCGCGATCTCATCTTTGCCTCCCGGCATGGTTAAGTCGAAGGGGATAGGGAGAACCACGGGACATTACGTCATTCGTAACGCAACGCGTTGACTGG
>CAYTDU010000743.1:0-3252 GCA_964436395.1 uncultured Gemmatimonadaceae bacterium
GTTAACGGAGAGTCCTACCGCGGTTACGACGACTGCGCTCACGGCCAGAGTCCAGTGCCCGGTCAGTGCTGCTGCCACCACCACAGCGCCGACCGCAACGAAAGGAATGGCGTAGAACGACGATCTATCGGCTCCGTGCTTGAGCACATCAGGCAGGAAGATCAAGACGACGACGATGGTGCAAAACAGTAACCACTTGGTCCACCCACCAATGTCCGCGCTCTCCTTCAGGTTCGTGAAGAGCATGAACACCATCAACGCGGATGCGCCGAGCAGCCCCATTGCATGGTTGGTTGACGAGAGTGTGAGCAGGAAGAGGATTACCAGCAGCAGCTTGTCGCGTGCGGGGCCGGGCTCGCTATCCACCCAGCGCGTGGACAGCCACAGAATCAGGCTGATCGACAACAGGCTCAGGGTGTAAACCTTCTCGTTGACTACCGACTGGTTCCACACCGTGAATGCCGTCGCACCCACGAGGATGCCCGCGATCGCAGCGGCGTAGCGAGCGTTCCTGGATGCCGGAATCAAAGCGCGCAGGAACCGCTCGGCGACGAGAAAAAGCAGCCCCGATGAGACCGCACTCGTGACCGCGGCAAACAGGTTCAGGCGGAGGGCATAGTGCTCAACCAAAGGCAGTTGAGCCCAGACGTGTCCCAGCAAAACGAACAGTGGGTTGCCAGGCGGGTGGGGAATGCCCAGCACCTTGGCAGCAGCTATGTACTCGGAAGTGTCCCAGAACTGTGTCGTCGGTGCGATCGTGACTACATAGAGCCCCAGTATGGCAAGTGTCACCACACCGGCTACGAGGTAGGGCGGCCCCTCGTGAGCCTCTCGCGATTCGATCGTCATATCGCCGCTAGTGTCGGAACTGGCGCGAGCCGGTCAAGAGCATTGCGATGTTGTGCGAGTTTGCCGCTTCGATCACCTGTTCATCTCGAACCGATCCGCCCGGTTGGATTATTGCGGTGATGCCGGCTTCAGCCGCCTGATCTATGCTGTCGGGGAACGGGAAGAAAGCGTCTGATGCCAGCACACAGCCGGTCGTGTCGTGTCCTTCCTCGCGAGCCTTGTGAACCGCAATGAACGCAGAGTCGACGCGACTCATCTGTCCCGCGCCGATGCCGACAGCCGTCTCGTTTTTCGCTAGGAAGATCGCGTTCGACTTCACGGACGCGACCGCTGCCCAGCCAAACCGAAGGTCCCTGCGTTCCTCATCGGTAGGTGCCCGTTTCGTTGCAATTGTCCATGCCGATTCATCGGTTGAGTAGATGAACTGTTCTTGTACCAGAAGGCCGCCACGCACGCGCTTGTAGTCGAACGACTTGCGCTTGTCGGGGAGCGGCAGTTCCACAACGCGAATGTTCTTCTTCCTCTTGAACACCGCGACCGCATCGTCGTGGAAACGCGGGGCGACAACCGCCTCCACGAACAGATCCGCCATTGCTTCAGCGGTCGGCTCATCGACGACTGTGTTGAAGCCTACCACCGAGCCGTAAGACGATTTCGGGTCGGTCGTGAATGCACGGCGGTACGCCTCTTCGGCCGACTCTCCTATTGCGAGTCCGCAGGGAGTCGTGTGTTTGATGATCGCGCAGGCCGGTCGGTCCGGCCATGGGGCCACCGTCCTGCTCGCTGCTTCAATGTCGAGCAGGTTGTTGAACGACAACTCTTTGCCGTGAAGCTGCCGCAACACATCCACGCCGCGCCCTTCTCCGGTCGAGTACAGAGCCGCGAGTTGCGTCGGGTTCTCGCCGTAGCGGAGCACCTGAAGGCGCTCGAGAATCAAGCTGATCGTAGGGGGAAACAGCTCTGCACCCTGGCTCAAAAAAGCGGCGATTGCCGCATCGTAACCGGCTGTGTGGCTGAAGACCTTGGCGGCTAGCTCGTGGCGGAACCTAGTATCGATTTCTCCGTTGGAGAGAGCGGCGGTTACGCGTCCGTAGTCGCGAGGGTCTACCACCGGTAGCACATGCCAAAAGTTCTTGGCGGCAGACCTGAGCATCGACGGTCCGCCGATATCGATCTGCTCAACGGCGTCCTCGAGGTCGACGTCCGGTTTGGCAACTGTTTCCTTGAACGGGTACAGGTTGACGGCTACGAGGTCAATCGGCTTCACGCCGTGTTCCTGGAGCGACTCCATATGCGCCGGCAGATCGCGCCGTGCTAGGAGGCCGGCGTGGACAACCGGGTGCAGAGTCTTCACTCGCCCGTCGAGGATTTCAGGAAATCCGGTGATGTCCTCGACGCTCGTCACGTAGACTCCACCCTCAGTGAGTGCATGTCCGGTTCCGCCCGTTGAGACGATTTCCCATCCCAGCTCCACGAGCTGGCGGGCGAACTCGACTACCCCCCGTTTGTCCGATACCGATATTAGTGCGCGCGGCACGATGCCTCCAGTTTGGATCACATATTTATTATTGCGGTCCCGCGATGTCTACAGATGGCGTCGTATCCGCTGCCACTCGGAACGATCCCCCATCCGGGCACATCTGAGACACATGACCTGCAGTTGCAGCCGCCAGCACGACGGCAGGTAGAAGCTTGTGTTCGACCTCTAGAACACGCTGTTGCAGCGATTCGACCGTGTCATCGGGTCTGACCGGCACGGGCCATTGGGCCACTATGGGGCCGCGGTCGTACTCCGCTGTGACAATGTGCACTGAAGGGCCGGAGAGTGTGGCTCCCGATTCCAGCACAGCCTTATGAACACGCTGGCCGTACATCCCATGCCCCCCGAAAGACGGCAACAAGGCGGGATGAATGTTCAGCATTCTGTTCTCAAATGCCTGCACGACGTCGGCGGGAACCAGTTTCAAGTATCCCGCCAACACAACGAGGTCGACGTTGTGGTCGTTGAGAACTCTGATGATGGCGGCTCCATCGCCAGGGTTCTCGATGAAGTGCGTATTCACTCCGGCGCTACGAGCGCGATCCAGCCCCTTCGCTTCTGCCTTGTTGCTCAGAACCAAGACGACGCGCGCGGGACTCGGATCCCCGCACACGTCGAGTAGAGCCTGCAGATTCGTTCCGCTTCCCGAAACGAATACCGCTATCCGCATTCGGCGTCAGCCTTCACACTGAGATACTTGGACGATTGGAAGTGCACCCTCCTGCACCCGTAAGATGAAAGGACCAGTCTCGTCCTGCTTACCAGTCGTCATGACAATGTTGTGCGGGTGTCCGTCTCCGGTGAGTACGATCCGAGCGTTGCATGCACCTGCTCCATCGTCGTTGGCATCGATCGCCTGCTGG
>CAYTDU010000744.1:0-3240 GCA_964436395.1 uncultured Gemmatimonadaceae bacterium
ACTCCTAGAAGGCGGCGAAGAGGTACCGCCAGGCGTGACCACGTTTGTCAAAGCTCTCGGGCATGAACGTCCGAAAGGGCTCGGCAAGCTTCGCGTAGAATCGTATCGAGTGAGAAACGGAGTGGAAACACGATTGGCGACTCTTGATCTTGAGTTTCCTCTGGACGAGGAAACCCTTGGCAAGTTGAACTCGTCCGTTCAGGAGTTGCTCGAGGAAGGGACCACCGAACAACCTAATTGACACATGTTTTCCAAAACGCGCGCGTTTTGGAAAAATGGTCATCCGAATCGGGGGAGAAAAACGGGACAGGTCCGATATTGGCAATATGCGGAGACTTCTTGACAGCAAAAGACTTTTTGAGCCAGAATCAGGAAATCTGGAAGCGTGTTAGGCCGACAGCAACGTCGGCCTATCACGCGGATAACGGGGATAGGCCGGTCGGTCTACTAAGAAGTTCGCCGAGCGGAAATTGGGGTTTGGGTCAATGTCGCGATTTGAACTGACACGGCTCGCAGATTACTCGGATGAATCGCTTCTCGCTGAGATGCGTCGCGTCGCAAGCCTTGTGCCCTCTGGTTCGTTGACAAAAGCTGTCTTCCGCCGACACGCGCATGTTTCACACTCAACAGTCTCCCGCCGGTTTGGTGGCTGGCAAGAAGCACTCGCTGCTGCCGGTCTTGGCGACCGATACAGCGGTCAGAGTGTCACGCAAGCGATGAAGGCCCAGGTCGGCAGGTCATTGAACGATGAGCAAGTGCTCGATCAGATGCGAGCGGTAGCCAAGAAATTGGGACGCGAGTCCATTACGGTCGAAGAACTCAGCATGCATTCATCTGTGGATGCCCAACTCGTTCGGAAGCGATTCGGATCGTGGCGATCTGGATTGCAGCGAGCAGGACTGCAATTGGTGAATCACGGCAGGAGATATTCCGATGAAGAGTGCTTCGAGAATCTCTTGGCCGTATGGACACATTACGGCCGCTCGCCTCAGTACCAAGAGATGAAACTCCCACCGTCAATGGTGGGACCCAAGGCGTATATCGGCCGATGGAAGACGTGGAATCGTACACTGCAAGCATTCGTGGACCGGGTGAATTTGGAAACTGACAGCCCTCCTACCGAAGTTAGGCCTAAGCGACCGTTTGTCGAGCGAACAGAAAAACCGAAGCCGGTGGGGGAAGAAGATCGCCACAAGATCAAATTGGGATTGCGATACAAGGTCTTGAACCGCGACAACTTCAAATGCGTTCTGTGTGGAAGGTCACCAGCCACGGACCACGCTTGTCGTCTTCACGTCGACCACGTCATACCGTGGTCCAAAGGTGGAAAGACCATCATTGACAACCTTCGAACGCTGTGTGAACAATGTAATCTAGGAAGAGGTAATCAACTTGACACGTGAGGAACCGCCGAACCAAACGATGAAGCCGAGCGGAAATAGCGGTCGGGCTTCAAACTGAAATCAATGTCACAGGCGCCATTTCCGCCGGCTTATCCTGGTCGTTCGATTCGTAAGTCCGCATCAATCAAGGGAAAAGGATTGCTTCTATGCAATACAAGATCCCACTCGTCCTGACACCGCAGGTGGAGGGCGGCTATACCGTGACTTCGCCTCTGCTTCCTGAACTCGTCACTGAGGGGGATACGGTCGACGAAGCACTGGCAAATGTGCGGGATGCTTTGGCCGCCGTCATTGAAACCTACGAGGACCTAGGCCGCAGCCTGCCGCAGAACGCGATCGTCCAGGACGCAACTGGTCCCGTGTGGCTTGAAATCTTGGTAACCGCCCCATGACATATCGCGAAGTAGCCAGGAAGTTGACGGCGTTGGGCTGCCGCGAGCTGCCAAGAAGAGGCGGCGGAACGCATCGGAAATGGTTCAATCCCGAATCGCAACGCGCCACCGTGGTTCCCGATTGGCGGGGCAAGGACTTGAAGCTTGGGACGGTTCGTTCTGCCGTCCGGCAGCTTGGCATTGATTGGCAAGACTTCCAGGACGCATGAGTCAGGAGGAATCGAACCAGGGGATGCACGGGAGCGGCAGCTCAGGTGCGTGTCGAAGAGGAAAGGTCATGCACGGCCGCCCCGGGGGGATTCCAGGGGGGATTCCAGGGACAGCATACTTAACTCCGGATGCTAGGGATCGAATTACGTACGGTGTTTCCGGAACTCACCCCATCGAACGGTCGAAAAGCTGACGGGCGCCCAACGATTCTCTGAGCATTTCGCCGCGGAACTGAGTGAAAGGTTGTTTTGGGAGAGTGGTCGAGGGTAATCGCGAATCGCGCTACTTGCCGATGACGCCAAATCTGGCTAGAATGTGGCCAGAATGCGTTACGAAATCATACTGGCCCCGGAAGCGGTCGAGGACCTGCGATGCCTCAAGGCAAATGTTCGCGCTCAGGTGCAAGACGCAATCGAGGGTCATCTGCGACACGAGCCGACAAAGACCGGCAAGAGCCGCATTAAGCGGCTACGCGGTCTATCGCATCCGCAATACCGACTCCGCGTGGGAGATGACATTCGCGTTTTCTACGATGTGACCGAGGACACGGTCGGAGTGTTGTCCATTGTGCCGAAATCGGAAGCAAACGAGTGGCTCGAAAGATATGGTGAAAGCGATGAAGAAAGTGGCCCTGACTCAACTCAAGGATGATTTGTCAAAGTATCTCCGGTTGGCAGAGAAAGAACAGATTGTCATTACACGACACGGCCAACCCGCGGGAGTCCTCATGGGTTTCGCCTCGGAAGAGGATTGGTTTGATTACCAACTTGAAAACGATCCTCGTTTTCTCAAGCGGATCGAACGTGCTCGGGCAAGCCTGCGCAGCGGCCAAGGGGTCAAGCTCGAAGACGTCACAACCGCGAACAAGCGGCGAACAAAGCGATGAACCGGCGCACATTCGCTTACCGGTTTTTCAAAGTCGTTCGCTTCGGTAACGACGTTTGTTTTATCGTAGCCGTTCACGGGTCGCAAGAGTCGCCTTTCGCTCCGCGAAAGCAGCGTTAGTTTCGCGGAGCGAAAGGCGACATTGTGCGAGAAATGCCGGGTATTCTGCTGGCAGCCCGTGAACGGTTACCGAAAAACAGTGTTGGGGGATTCCGGGGACAGCATACTTAACTCCGGATGCTAGGGATCGAATTACGTACGGTGTCCCCGGAACTCCCCGGGGATAGGGGATTCCGGGGGATTCCGGGGACAGCATACTTAACTCCGGATGCTAGGGATCGAATTACGTA
>CAYTDU010000745.1:0-3239 GCA_964436395.1 uncultured Gemmatimonadaceae bacterium
CCCAACATAGGGGTCTTCCGAGTGCACCTGTTGCACCTGCAGGCCAAGGAGACGATCCTTGGCCGGCCATGGAGCAGGTCTTTGAAGCTGTCGTCAACGGTGAGTTGCGAACGGTGTTGGACAGGAAATTCCCGCTGAGCCGAGATGGAGCGGTGGAAGCGCACAGATACCTGCATGCTCGTAAGAACCTCGGCAAGGTGGTGTTGGCTGATTAAGTTGATTCCGCGCACCTTCTACGAATTGCTGCAGTTCACCATCACGCCCCCCCACTCGAGTGGCTCACGAATGACAGGGAATTCAAGAACTGAGAAGCCACGTCTCTCACATCAACCTTCTCGACATCAACCAGGTAGTTGAGATGCCGTATCGTTGGCTCGCTGAGCTTTCCGGCGAGCGCTCCAAGTGCAGCACGAACTTCCGGATTTTTCTTCAATACCTCACCACGGACTACCGGCACCGCCTCGTACGGAGGGAAATAACCTTTGCTGTCCTCGAGGTGAAACAGGTCGAGCGCATCGATTAGGCCGTTAGTCGCGTTGCCGGCAATAATATCGACTCGACCCTCAGCGAGAGCACGATATGTAAGCCCTAGATCCAGCTCGATTGGTGCGCCCGAAAACTCGATTCCATAGTGATCTAGCAACCCACTATAACCGTCAGCCCTCTCAATGAACTCGTAGCCAGCACCGAGCCGCCACGACGCTGCGTGAGGAAGCACCTCTGACAAAGTGGCAACTCCCAGACGTCTCGCATCGCTACCCCGTATCAACATCGCGAAGGTGTTGTTGAACCCCAGGGGATCGGCAAAAACAATCCCCCATCGCTCTGAATAAACGGAATCCACCACCGCCAGCACTCGTGAAGGGTCCTCCTCACCAGCGAGCTCTAGTATCGCAGTGTACGCTGTTCCTGTGTATTCCACGTAGATATCCAACTGTCCCGATACCATGGCATTGTGACAGATGAACGACCCTCCGAGGTTGAGCCGGCGATCAACCCGGATGCGGTGCTGCTCGAGTTGTTGAGCCAGAATCTCGCCGAGAACAATTGATTCGGTGAAGTTCTTGGAGCCAACCACTACTCTGTCTTGGTCAACGCAGCCGATCGAGAAGGGCAAAAGGCAAAGATGTAAGAGCGGCAGGCGGTGGCGTATCATCCTGTTCACTCCAACCTCCAATCCAGGCGGCGCTCTAGCAGGTGAAGCCCGCCGTCGACTACCAGTGCAAGAAGTGCTGCCGGAATAGCGCCAGCTAGGATCACACCGTTGTCCACCATCGCCAAACCACGAAAGATGAAGACACCCAAACCGCCCGCTCCAATAGCGGCCGAAATTGTGGCAATCCCCACTCCTATCACCGCAGCGACTCTAACGCCCGCCAACACAACAGGAGCAGCCAGCGGCAACTCCACGATCTTCAGGAGTTGCCAGTCAGTCATTCCCATTCCGATAGCCGCCTCTCTCACAGCAGGGTCGACGCCGTCGATTCCGGCATATGTGTTGCGGATGATTGGCAACAGTGAATACGCTACCAGTGCAATCACTGCATTCCGAGCACCAAGCCCAATAAAGGGCACCGCCAAGAGGAAACCAAAAAGAGCGAGACTCGGAATCGTCTGTACTACATTGGCGAATCCGAGTATCGGGGGCCTGAGCTTTCCATTCCGCGCGATCAAGATTCCAAGCGGTATTCCCACAAGCACTGCTATTCCGACAGAAACAGCAACCAGCCCGAGATGCTGCAGCGTTCGGATCAATACATCGATCCTGTTGTCGATCAGGTAGGAGAACACGTTCATTCGAGTGCCCTCAGATCACGTACCGATTGCGTGTCGCTGGCACGGAATTCATCTGTTGTTCCCTCGAACGTCACACGCCCATGCTCCATCAAGGCGATGCGGTCGGCCATTGCCAACGCCTCACGAACATCGTGAGTGACGAAAACGACTGTCTTGGCCAGCTTTGCAACGAGTGACCGAAACTCGTTTTGTAGCTCGAACCTCGTTATCGGGTCAACAGAGCCGAAGGCCTCGTCACAGAGTAAGATCGGAGGATCAACAGCGAGTGCGCGGGCAACACCCACCCGTTGACGTTGACCACCGGAAAGTTCGCGGGGTCGGCGATCGCGGAATTCTGAGGGTGGCAACCCAACCATCTCCAGCAATTCGTCTACTCGAGCTTGCCTCTTCTTTGGCGCCCAGTTCTCCAGAAGCGGCACCAGCTCAATGTTGCCGGCAACCGTGAGGTGCGGGAACAACCCAACCTCCTGAATCACATATCCGATTTGTCGTCTGAGTCGAACTGGATCCCAATCCGCACTCCCCTTCCCCTGCACAAAGACATCTCCAGCAGTCGGTTCGGCCAGCCGATTGATCAAACGCAGTGTAGTGGTCTTCCCCGAACCGCTCGGACCCACAAGCACGAGTGTCTCTCCGGCGGGAATGCCCAAGTTCAATGGGCCAACCAGAAGACGTCCGTCGATCTCATGACGAGTGTGTTCGAATCGAATGGCGTCTCGAGTCATGTATGGCTCTAGTACCCCACCGCTGCTCCGCCACGCCGCGAGTCGGAAACACCTTCGAGAGTACCATCGTCGCGAACCAAGATTGCCTGCATATCTCCAATGTGTGGATACAACGACTCGGCGCTATAGCGCTCCTCTACGGTATGGCCCATTGCTTCCAACGCAGCAACCGTCTCTTCAGAGAGCGAGCCGCGCTCATATTGTATCCGATCCGGTAGGTGCTGATGGTGGATTCTTGGTACCATGATCGCTTGTACAAGATTCATGTCGTAGTCGATCAGATTGACCAGGTTCTGGAACACATTCGTGATGATCGTTGACCCACCAGGTGTGCCAAGTACGCAAAAGAGCGATCCATCGGAGCGTGTGACAATCGTTGGAGTCATTGCACTCAGCATGCGTTTGCCTGGTTGAATTGCGTTCGCCTCGCCCTGCACGAGCCCGAACATATTCGGCGTTCCCGGCAACGCGGCGAAGTCGTCCATCTCGTTGTTCAGGAAGAAACCCGCACCCGTTACCAGGGCTTTGATTCCATAGAAAGAGTTGATGGTTGTGGTGATTGAAACGGCATTGCCTTCTGAATCGACAATAGAGAAGTGTGTCGTTTCCGTCTGTGGCTCGTACGCTCCCAGTCCTGGCGCCACCTCGGCAGACGGCGTTGCGACATCCAAAGAAATCGTACTTCTCCGTTCCGCACCATATTCGGTCGAGGTGAGT
>CAYTDU010000746.1:0-3237 GCA_964436395.1 uncultured Gemmatimonadaceae bacterium
GCCTGGTGGCGACCGAGTCGCTTACAATCTCGTCCAGCGTCTCGATGGAGGAGACAGGGATGTTGGGATCTATGTCAGAAATCATCGGCCGAAGAGCACCGACGATTGCTGTGGGATCTCCGGCGGTGTGCACCCCAATGTCCATTCTCGTCCATCCCGCACCGTAGTATGGCAGGTATACCGCCAGCGTCGGGTCCGAATCGAGTCCGCGTTCGCGCATGTCTCCTACGACACCGATGATTTCTGCTGGACGCGCGCCCTGCCCCTCCCAGAGGTTCGCCTGACGCCCGATGGGGTTCTCACCGGGCCAGAGGAGTTCCGCGAGGCGTTCGCTTATGATTGCCCGCCACGGTTCCGCGATCAAATCCTGCTCATTGAACGTGCGACCACTCAAGAGCGGCAAGCCAATAGTAGAGAAGTAGTCGCCAGTCACCAACCTCCACGTGGCCCAAGGTACGTCCCCGTCAGTGCCTGCTGATTCCGTGGCAACTATTCCCATTCCGCTGCTGCCGCTGGTGAGCGGTCTGGAACTGACCGCAGCTACGTCGCGCACCTGAGGTAGCGAACGTAGTCGCGCAAAGAGATCGGTCAGGAAGTTGTCCATCATGCTTCCCTCCTCGTATGCAGGCGAGAGGGTCACACCGAAGAACAAACGGTTGTCGGTTTCGAATCCGCGCTCCACACTCACGATCTCGTCGAAGCTCCGTATCAGAAGACCACTTCCTGCCAGCAGCATGAGAGACAGGGCAACCTCGAGCCCGACGAGCGTGTTCCTCATCCGTTTTTGCCGTCGATTGCCCGCGACGCCCTTGTCTCCGGCACGCAGGGAGCCAACAATGTCCGCGTGAGGTGCTTGGAACGCCGGCGCCATTCCGGAGAGGATAGCTGCACCCAATCCCACAGCTATCGTGAAGCCCAAGACCCAAAGGTTGAGGCTAACATCTGCGATTCCGGGGATGTCGCCTGGGTCGAAGGCCTTGAACAGCCGGATCGTTGCCGTAGCAACCCCCAAGGCCAGAACAATGCCGATGCCACCAAGCACCAGGGACTCAACGAGAAGTTGACGTGTCAAACGGCCACGCCCGGCGCCGAGTGCCGCTCGCACTGCAGTCTCGCGATGCCGTGATGTGGCGTTGGCGAGCAAAAGATTGGCCAGGTTCACACAGGTGATTAGCAGGAGAAATCCCACGGCGCCGAAAAGCACCCACAGCGCTCTCCGCACTTCCGTTCCCGCGACCCATGTGTCGGCCGCAGCCATTCTGATTCCGGTGCGACCGTAACTTGCCATATCGGGGTACTGGTCGTGGAGTCCCTGAGCGATGGCTTCGAGGTTGGACGTCGCGACGGTCATCGAGACGCCTGGCTCCAGACGCCCTATCGCGGTGAGGATGAAGTTCGTCCGGTCGGCGTCCGTGTTTCTCACCAGTGGCGTGAAGGCTTGAGCTGCGTCCAGCCAGGGACGACCGCGAGGGAGAACGCCGATCACCTCGTAGCTCTGATCATCGAGTGAAATTGATGCCCCAACGATGGTTGAGTCTGCCGAGAACCGGGTAGTCCACAGATCGTGGCTCAGCATTACCAGGCGGTTCTCGCGACCCGGTTCGTCTTCTCCGGGTTGAAGCGTGCGCCCCAGAATCGGTTCCGCACCCAGCAGCCCAAAGAACCCTGCCGATACTTGGCCTACGGTGAGTCGCTCGGGGAAACCCAGCCCGGTCAGGTTCATGTCCGTCCAGGTGATCGCGCCAAGGTCCTCGAAGGTCTGGTTCTGTTCGCGATAGTCCCTGAAGTTGGGCCGTGATAGGGATGAGCGGTCCCAACCGCGGTCCGGATGTGTCTCCCAAACCTGTACGAGCCTCTCAGATTCAGGGAACGGGAGCGGCCGCAAAAGGACCGTATGCACGACGCTGAACAGAGCTGTATTGGCGCCGATTCCGAGCGCCAACGTGACCACGGCTATCGCCGTGAACGCGGGAGATTTCCGCAAACCTCTGATCGCGTATCTCACGTCCGTCAACAATGTGCGCATCAGGTTGTCACCTTTCTGTGTATTGCTGACTCGGTGAGGATCGGGGCGCGAAGCCCGGCTCCTTATCGAGTATAGGACCTGACCCCAGTACCATCGGCGAGCTGAAGTGGGGCCGCGGGTTTGAACGATATGTGCGAAAAACTCCTCGTCGATGTCTCCTGCGATGAACTCG
Organism: uncultured Gemmatimonadaceae bacterium; assembly: GCA_964436395.1. Lineage (GTDB taxonomy): Bacteria > Gemmatimonadota > Gemmatimonadetes > Gemmatimonadales > GWC2-71-9 > JBDGYW01. Next base: position 2,199 of record CAYTDU010000746.1, read on the forward strand.
CCCGCTTCCCCACGAAGCAGAAATCGTAGCAATGACCGAGCGAGCAGCGGGCGTGGGTCTCGAGCCTGTTGCACGTTTACCTGGGCCTGGCCTCGTCAGACGCAGCCTGGGCCAGCTTGGGTAGAACTCCCTCGGCCATTTCTCGCAGAGAATCGTAGGAGCGGCTCAAGGCGCGCGCCCCTGCCTTCTCGAGACGATAGTGCTTCTTACGTTTGCCCCCCCGTTGCGGCGTGGGCTCGCCGATGGTCGACGAAACGAAGCCTCGAGCCTCGAGACGTTCCATCGCCGTGTAAACCGCGCCCGCGGATACCGTACGCTTGGTTCTTGCCTCGATCTCGCGGCGCAGAGCCACGCCATGCGTTTCATTGCCCAGTCTCACAAGTGCGAACAGGAGCAGTTGCTCGAACTCACCAAGTCGCGTGTTCATTCATTTGTCCTTTAAAACTGCACTGTAGTTTTAATACGTGTTCGCACTGGCCCGGGTTTCACCCGGCCCCGGGGAACGATCAGCGACTATGGTTCCGACTGACGGTAGGTGGCGAGGCGAGAGTTACTAATTCGATGGTCTTGTCAGAATTGACCGGTGGTCAGCAAGACAAGCGTGCAGGCTTCTTCTGTGCCGATACCATTGGCATCCAGCGATGCCCGCAGGGTAGGATTCTCTGCACCCGGGTTGAAGATGACTCGGCCAGGTTGAAGAGAGAGCAGAGCTTCCTCAAGCTGTGATGAGATCTTTGCGGAAACGTAAAGCGTGACCGTATCAACGTGGCCGCTTAGGTTCTGCACGCTTGGAACCACTGAGATACCTTCAATCGATTCGGCGGTAGGATTGATGGGCACGACATCGTGACCGTGTTCAACGAGCAGACGTACTGCCTTGTTGGAGTATCGTTCCGGGTTTGAGCTGGCTCCGACTACTGCCACCCTCTGTTTATCTGAAGTCATGAATCGTTCCTGTCACACCTAACGGTTCTTGATGTTGTTTTGGTTTACGATGTTGAAATTACTCGATTTTGCTGGGACCGCATACTTTCTGAGA
>CAYTDU010000747.1:0-3231 GCA_964436395.1 uncultured Gemmatimonadaceae bacterium
CGAGGCTTCCTCGCCACTGATATGGGCACCACCCCACGACTTGTACTTTTCCTCGTCGTAGAAGTAGCGAAACCGCTTGCCATCCTTCGAGAGCACGCGCTTGATGTATTTCCCTCCCTTAGGCTCACCGCTGGCCTTCATCAACTCATCGGGGGTCGTGACCATCACCAGCGACTTCTTCATCCAACGATAGGCCCCCAACGCGCGCTCAAGCATGGCCCGTCTGACGACCGGGTGGAGCTTGTCATCGCGGGCCTTGGCTATCACAGCCTTGCGAAGCACCATCTCGTTGTCAGCTCTCAGGTTGGTTTCCAGAAACTTGATCCAAGATGACTCCTGCCCCTTCTCGAGCCCGAGCCCTTTCACCACACCAGTCGGGGTCAGATAAGCCCCGTCTTGTCGCTCGAGCATCGCCGGATGGAACGCCGGAGCTGGCTGTTGCGCCAACTTCAATGCCGCGAGGGCTTCTCGCGTTGGCACTTGCCCCGGTATCCGAGACATCGGGTGCATCGAGATTATGCCTTTCGTCAACACAAAGCGTTCTTTCATTTCCGACCTCCAGGGCGGGAGTCAGCAGCGACTGGTCGAGGAGAGCGAGTCCAAAACGCAGCCGCTACTGAGTCTCCCTCAATAGATGCCATGCTGCCGGAGCACGCTGTCGAGCGTAATTCCGCCAAACACGACATCATCGTCATCGACGAGGTTCCCACTGGCTCCACCATTTCCACCGTCTTCACCTTCCGTTTTCGGTACAACCGTCTCACCCGGTGCCTCGTCTTCTAATTCGTACACTCCAGATAACACATCGTCGATGTTTCCAGAAAGGTCTTCCTCATCGCCCACGGAGAAACTGAAACCTCCCCGGCGGATGGCCTGGTCGCAGAGCCAGCACGCCATGACCGTGTCGTCGTTGCCCGCCACTGTCGTGATTTTGCCATCGGCGAACGTGATTGACCTCATCTCGTTGATCCACGTGTTGGTGAGGTCGACGCTCTCTCGGTCCCCACGTGGAATGCGGAACTTGCAGTTTTCCAGAAGCACACGGAGGCTCGGCACACCGCGCTCAAGCGTGTTCTTCTCCGCGCCAGTCGTGTATTTCTGGACGGGAAGGTCAGTCGTGCGAATCAACTCGTCGCCAAAGATACGCTGTGCCTGATTCGCTTCTACGAACAACAGAGCCGGCTCATACTTTCGACCCATCTCATTCATCTTGCTGAGCTGCGTTTGGTAGCTCATCCCTCGGTCACGGAAAATATCGATAATCCAACGATTGCCAAAACCGTCAATACCCATCACCCAGATGACCGTGTAGTCGGCCGACACGCTCGAGCTGAGCGCGAAGTCGACGCCCATGTACGGCGTGACGCCAACCTCTCTCCAGAACTCGAGAGGCAACCCGAGCTTCGCCGTGCGCTGCTCTTGCGGAGCTTGCTGGAACAGCGGGAGCGGGAACAACGACATATCGTCGGCAATGGCCTCGCATTGAAACTCGCGCGTGAACCGCACCGCTCCAATCTCTCGCCGTTTCTGAAAGAGACGCGCTCGACTATAACGCTCTGGCCACAATGGTCGCTTCCCAGGACCGTTGAGCGCTTGATACTTGCGGAACATATACTCAGGATTCTCAGCAAGGTCGCCATAGAGGTCTTGCTGATGGAATGGCGTGCCAACGACAACGATGACACCGCCCGGAACGATCATGTTGGTAATCGCGTTGTAGAAATAGTCGACTTGCTTTCGTCGCTGCGTCTCGCTGTAGGCACTCTCGTCGTTGAGGCCGTCGTCAACCACAATCCAATAGGGGTGTGCGCCGCGTACTCGAGTACCAAACCCGCGAGCGTAGATCCTCGCGCCGTTGGTCAACCTGATGCTCGTGCTCGACCATCGCTCGCCAGCTTTTCTCGGTGGCACGAGGTGCGCGAGCTTCGGGTTGCTCTCGATCTCCTGTTTGATGTCGTCAAGGATGCGGATGGCCTGGTCCTGGGTCGATGAAAAAATGAACCCTGTGCGGCCGGGATACGTAACCGCCATCCAAATCGGAAACGCAAAGTCGAAGAAGAAAGTTTTGCCGTGATCGCGTGGTGCGAGGATACAGAGCCTTTTATGCGTCGAGACGAGTTGGTCCCACTCCTCGTGATGATTGCCGATCAAGAACCGACCGCAGTAGGGTGCCTCAGGCGAACCTCGCAAAATTTCTTGCGCGAAGAAAGCGCACGATTGTTTGAGGAGCTGAGCCTTGACCTGATTCCAGACGGGGTCACTGTCTTCTGACTCAACGAGGCGCGCGTCGATCTGTTTGGGACTGAGCTTGACGAGGTGAGGTTTCTGAAGCAAATCGCCGACAGTTGGGCCTTTGGTGAACTCCTCAGTTGATATTGTTGCCGCCGCGCTCGTCATCCTCCACAAAATGCCCTGGTAGTGGGCTGGTGTCCAGAGCACGCACTCGGCGGTTTCTCTCGATGACCCGATCCAACTCGATTTTCATCTCACGCTCGGTCCAGCAACGGTCAGCTTCCTCGCGCACTTTAGTGAGCCCCTCGAGCCCCTCGAGGGGCCGCAAACTGGAGAACAAATCAGCCTTCGATTTCCAGAACGAGAGAGTCGATTCCAGAATCTTGCGCACTCGAGCGTGCTGGGTCACGGCCCGGAATGAGCCCCGCTTCAACGCCTTAGTCAGCTCGAAATGGTTGCGCACGACCCCCCGAAACTCGGTGTAGCAAACCCCAACATAGGCCGGGTCATGCGCGTCAGAGCCCCCAGTACCCATCTTGGAGCCCAGATTTGCCGCTCTGAGCGCCTGACGATTGGCCCATGGGTCTTTCACTGCCCTCTGGCCATTGGCGACCTCCACGGCCCTCACACGGCGCAGTTTGTGGACTCCGTCCCCGAGCTTGACCCGGTAGCCGAAATAGGGATGGGCCGGAACCGCCACGCCCCCAAATTCCACAACCAAATCAATGACTTTCTGCATATCGACGTACCGCCCGAGCCGTAGCTCCTCAACTGGCACCCCGTAGACCAGCACGTGCCCCTCGGCCGCGCTGTACTCGCAGCCGTGGAACACCAAGAGCCCAGCTTCCCGGCACGCTCGAGCAACCTCGAGCCCCTCTTTGGTGTAGGTCAGATGATGGTCAGTGATCACGAGCCCATCGAGCCCTGCCTCGAGCGCGTTCTCAGCGATGTCATCAGGGGATCCCCAGCCATCACTTCCTCGAGTATGGACGTGCATAT
>CAYTDU010000748.1:0-3226 GCA_964436395.1 uncultured Gemmatimonadaceae bacterium
GCAGGCGTCGCGGCCAACGCTTCAGCAACAATCATGTGGGGCGCCATTGCCAGTGGCTTGGCGTTGGGGCTTGCCGGAGCGCTTGCTTTCGCTGCTCTCACAGAACGTGTCAAGATTCCGGTGTTGTGCGTAGGGCTCGCAGTGATCGTGAGCGGTGACCTATGGTTCAACGCCCGTGAGTTCTGGGTGTTCAGTGACGGACACGAGGAACTTCATGGTTCCGACCAGGCAAAAGAGTACATGGCCGCAACTCCCAAACCGTACCGAGTGCTGAACCTTGCTGACGCTGCCGGCATCTTCCCTGGTTCCAGCCTTCAATCCTACGATATCCCGCAGCTCCTTGGACACCACGGGAACGAATTGCACCGGTTCGACGAGCTGATGGGGGGCAAGAATCAATGGCGATACGTGTACAGCACGAGGCTCACCAAGATACTGGAGTTGTTTGCGGTCCAGCACGTAATTGTGACCTCCGGGACCGGCATCGAGGAGGCCGTGCCGGGCTTTGCCGAGCGGTTTCACAAGACTCAGGATGCGGTCGCGACGTCTGGGGGCGGAATTGTCGACGTGTACAGCACCGTTGAAGTACCTAGGTACGGGCGAGTTGTGCCAGGTGCAGTGCGTCTGACCGACGAAGAGGCAATCAACACCCTCTTGAACCCCGAGTTTCCGCCGGATCAGCTACTCATTGTGTCACCCGAAAGCGAGATAGATCTGATTGGGCTGTCGGAGCTACCGGAGCCTTTGGAATCAGGCGTGGTTTTCCAATCGTGGGAACCGGGAGCGATGAATATGCGCCTGGATCCGCCTCCAAGTGACGACGCGTACGTCGTTGTGAGTGAGAACTGGTATCCCGATTGGAAGGCAACCGTAGATGGCAATGACGTCGAGGTCATTCGGGGTAACATGACGCTGATCACGGTGTCGGTCAGCGCAGGAGCAGAGGTAGTTCAGCTCAGATTCGAGAGTGCAGATTACAAAATAGGAAGGCTTGTAACCTGGCTATCACTGCTGCTAGTAGTACTTGCAGCTGCACTGCCACGGTTCGTTCGGAGAACTGCAGATGGGTGAACGCGCAGTTGTCATAATCCCAACCTACAATGAGGCCAGCAACATAGCCCAGATCGTTCCAGAAGTTCTCAAGCAGGACGAACGCCTCGAGGTTTTGGTGGTGGACGACAACTCACCAGACGGAACCGGTGATATTGCCGACGATCTCGCCCGCGAGCTTGCTCGGGTGCATGTCTTGCATAGGGCTGGAAAATTGGGACTCGGCACCGCATATCTCGACGGATTCAAATGGGCCTTGGAACGAGATTATGAATTCGTGTTCGAGATGGATGCAGATTTCTCGCACAATCCGAAGCACCTGCCGGAATTCCTGGCAGCAATAGAAAACGCCGATCTGGTCCTGGGCTCGCGTTATCTCGACCGTCGGGTTACCGTGGTTAATTGGCCGATGACACGCCTCTTGTTGAGCTATGGCGCAAACATTTATGCAAAACTGATTACTGGGCACAAGCTTTACGATGCCACCGGCGGGTTCAAGTGCTTCAGACGCTCTGTGCTTGAAGCCATCGATCTCGAGAAGGTGGGCTCCAACGGCTATGCATTTCAGATTGAAATGAGCTTTCGAGCGAAACAAAAGGGCTTCAAGATCGTCGAAATACCAATCGTTTTCGTCGATCGGACCGACGGAGAGAGCAAAATGTCGGGTAAAATCGTTCGAGAGGCCGTGTGGATGGTGTGGAAACTCAGAATTCAGTCGATTTTCCGAAGAATATGAATGGAATTGTTGCATTCAAGATGACAGGTTCCGGCAACGATTTTGTGTTCGTTGACGGCCGCATATCTGCTCTCGATTCTTGGACCGAGGACAAAATCCGCGCTGTCTGTGACAGGCGAGATGGGATTGGCGCCGATGGTTTTGCGGTTCTAGAGCCAGGCTCGGCGCCTGGCAGAGTCCGGTTTCATTTCTTCAACGCAGACGGCGGCCGTGCGCCCATGTGCGGCAACGGCGCGTTGTGTGCAACGCGAATGGCCAGGTGGCTGGAACTCGCCGAATCTGACGAAATGACACTTGAAACAGATGCTGGTCAGGTGTCCACATGCGTCATACAGGGAGAAGAAGAACTCGCCGAATTCGAACTGGAAGCGGTGGGCGAGATGTCTGATCCGGCCATCGAACTCGTTGACGGTGAACATTCGGCCACCTTAACCACTGTTGCAGTCCCTCACCTCGTGGTTGTCGTTGACGATGCAGAAACAGTATCGATCAAGACCCGGGGAAGCGAACTCAGGTTTCATTCATCCCTTGCCCCTTTGGGTGCCAACGTCAACTTTGCGTCCCTCTCAGGCAACGCTCTCCGCGTCAGGACCTACGAACGCGGTGTCGAAGGCGAGACTTTGGCCTGCGCAACAGGATCGGTGGCATGCGCAGCAGTCCTTGCTAAACGCCAGGACCTCAGCCTGCCAGCGGACGTAATCAGTAGCTCCGGACGAACGCTACTCGTTTCCGGGATTCTCGATTCCGACCGGCACCTTCAATCGCCGAAGCTTCGTGGCGAGGCTCGTCTCGTATTTCGCGCCATTTTGGAGGATAAGCTCTTCCGGCCTCAACCTGTTGCAGGGCAGTGACTTGAAACTCTCTTCACTTTAGCGAGATACAGTTGTCCACATCAACCCACGCCTCAACTTAACATAACATATCTTATACGCAGTAGATTTCGCCCAACAAGCGATTGAATTCCGTAGATTTCCTCGAACGACTAACTACTTATCGTTGGGTATCGATGTCAGCTTTTTGCAGTTCTGCCAAACGCAGCTGCGCCTCCGCAACCATATCGGTCTCGGGAAACTCGTCCAAGATCCGCTGATACACGGCGACCGCCCTCGCCGAGTCACCGGCATCGGTCAGTGCTCGTCCAGCATCCAGCAGATATTGAGCTTGTAGGAAATCGTACCATGCCGCTTCAGCCGCATTCTCATACGCTGCTGCGGCTTCCGCCAGGTTTGCAGTCTGTTCAAGTGCGGCACCCAACAATCCATAGGCCGGCGCTCGGAATTGATCGGTGGGCCCGCTGGCGATGTAATCTTGGAGTGATTGGACAGCAGCGTCATGCTGACCTTCGGAGAGCCGCAGCTGCGCCAACATTATTTCGGCTTCTTCTGCGGCCATTGTCCCTCGGTGGCTGTTGACCAAATCCGAGAGATCCGTTATCGCCAA
>CAYTDU010000749.1:0-3206 GCA_964436395.1 uncultured Gemmatimonadaceae bacterium
CGAGTTTCCTCGAGTGATGACCACCGTTGTTTGGCTCTGGCCGGTCTGCCCGAAATCGGCCACTGACGTGTTGTCGACGGTGAGAGTTACCGTGAGGTCCTCGTTCACAGTTCGGTCAACACCTGTGTGGTCCTTTGCATGGACGTAGAAGTAACTGCCATTCCCGCTGGTGCCAGTTTGCGACCCGTCCAGGTGAATCAAGGGCGTGCCGACTTCCACGGTTGCGATTTCAGACGAGGTGAACCCGTCGGCAGAGGCTTGGATCTCGGACGTACCAAGTGCCTCGCCAACGACCGTGAACCGCCCATAGCTGGATCCAGGGAGGATCAGAACCGAGTCTATCGACAGACTTACCGCGGCCGGATTGCTGTTGGAGAGGTGGACCACTACTGTATCATCATTTGGTAGGTAGTATGGTAAGCGGGCCTCTCCGTATTCGGTGTTCTGCCCAACACCTAGTGTGCTGGGTATGTTCGACAGCCTGACTTGCGGTACTTCGACCGTCAGCACCTCAGTGGTGTCGGGACCGTATCCTGATCCTGTGGCAGTAGCAATGATCCGAGCAATCCCCGCCGACACCGCGGTCCACGAGGCTCGAGCGAAATATTCTCCTGCGGGCACTGTGATCGTTGAGCTGTCGAGAGTCAACACAGATGTGTTAGTGGACATCAGCGTGACTGTCAGGTCATTCCATACTCTTCTATTGTTACCCGCTTCGTCTTCCGTGTTGAGATTGAGGTTTATCGACGGTCCGCCCACATAGCCGATGTTGTTGCTGGAGCTGACGTCCAACTGTGGCGTCTGTACAATTAGCACGCTCGTACCTTCTGTGAATCCAGTTGCAGTCGCTGTGATCTGCACCGAGGCTACGATATCCTTGGCATAGACGGTGAAGTAGTCCGAGTACCTCTCACCTGGCAGTATTAGCACCGTATCTGTGGAGAAACCTGCAACCGCCGGATCGCTCACCTCCAACGCCACATATGTTGTGTCTGCGACCCCGTTCGGTATGGTCACCCTATAAGATGGGTACTGCTGGCCCATGCCCAGCGTCATACTCGAGGGGCTGATAGACAGAGCCGGAGCTGTGACAACAACCACGTTCGTTGTGTCATGTTTCCACGGATCTGCGGCGCTCACTATGATCCGCGCCGTACCGGGGCCGCGGGCAATCAGCCGGATATTGCTCAAGTAATACGACCCGGCGGGTATGTTCCAGATCGGCGTCGAATCCACCGCTATCACCAGAGCGTCTGTCGATGTCACTGTAATCGGTAACATGTCGGTCACCGGGTGTGTGGTGTAGGTGGCTGGAGTGGTCCCGGTGCCGGCAAGAGAATCTGTGGAATACACCCTCAAGTGGAATGTGTCGTTGACAACCACGCCGGCATCTAGGGTGCCCGCAAACAGCCACGGCCGCGTCATGAGCATCGAGCTTGTGCCTTCCACGAAGTTCTCCGCCGTGGCCGTAATGGTGTCGTAACCCACGGCTGTCCCCGCCCAGTTGAAATAGGCGTAGGTCACGCCCGGCGGGATCTTTACAGTGTCCGGAACGGTGCCCCGCACGGTGCCTGGATGCGTGAACTCGATGTACGTAGTGTCTGGTAGTCCGTTCGGGCTCGGAATCTCGACTTGCGGCCTGGCGTATTGACCCACCGCAGCCCTGCTGTTGGAGTAAGACTGATAGAACGTGATCGGTGACGGATTGATCGTCAGCAATACCGAGTCTGTCACATATCCCGCCGCGCTCCAACGCAGATACGCCTGCCCGATATTGTGGATCAGAACGTGAGCTGTGGCGGAAGTATACGTATCAGTCGGTATCGTTACGGTGGTCGAGTCAACGGTGAACACCGAAGGATCTGACGATTCCAGCGTAGCGACGACAGTATCGAGCGGGTTGTGATACGTGCCGTACAGGTCTGCGGTTCTCATGTTGAATGCGTCAGATCCGGCGGTCACATAATTGGATGTGGACAACCCGTACTGCCTCAAGTGAGCGGTGGTGACAGTGACACTCACCGTGTCGGATTCGTAGCCGAGTGCCGATGTGATAATCGACGTAGTGTCTGCCTGTTGGCCGTAGATGTCGTAATACTGTGAAGTGGATCCGACCGGGAATATCACCGAATCCTCGACTGAAGCTACACTTGGGTTTGCGGATTGCAGGTATGCAATCACCGGCGTATCTGATCGCGCGGGAAGAGTGACTGTGCCTGTTGACATCTGGCGCTCCGCTGTGCGGCTGGCACTTATCCCGAGCTTGGGGGCCTCGACGGTAACGCTCACAGAGTCGCTCATGTGTCCGACTGCAGCAGCGACCAGCCAGGTCGTTCCAGCACCAACGGGGCGGAGGCCTTCGTAACCATCCACATAGCTGCGGTTTGAGTCGACCACGGCTGATGGTACATCCACAGCGAATATGGATGTGTTGCGGGACGTTACTGTAACGGTGAGCGTGTCCAACCGCGGATGGTCGGTGTTCATTGAATCTCGGACATACACTCTCCAGTTGAGGGGTGGTCCGCCCGCCGTCTGTGTGTAGATGTAGTTCGGGGCCACCTTCGGAGTTGTGACCAACATTGCCTGTCGGCTTTCTACCCACCCGCTGCTATTGGCCGTGATCGTGTCCAGGCCGGCTTGGAAGCCTCCGTAGTAGAAGTTGGCGGACGTCCGGCCTTCGTCGATCACGATGCTGTCCAAATCAGTTCTCCCTACAGTTGGGTTTGTGGTCCCCAAATGCACCGTGAGGTCACGGTCCATTGCGTTGGGTACGCTCACCCGCAGGTAGGCACGCTGCATTTCCCCAACCCTGGACACGTAGGGGCTGTAGATGCTGAAAGCAAATTGGGCCAACGAAGTCGTGACAGTCGACGGAAGTCCTACCCACCCAGCTGCCTCGGGTGTGAGAGAGGCCGAGCCGACGCCGGTTCCTTGGATGTCGATCTCAACCGAGAGCTGGCCACCGGGAATCGTGGCGAGGGCCGGATTGCCCACGGCGACCAAGTCGTTGCTGGTAGCGATACTGACGGCGAGACCGCCAGGAGGCGCCGGATCTGACAGGAACACGTAAACGCGGCGCGATTCCGCAGAATTGAGGCTGAAACTGGTCTCGCGATATCCAGGGCTATCAATATCACGGAAATCAATTGTCGACAGCACGCCCACGGTCAGCGTGTCTGACGCGTAGCCTGCCGCCTGATCCG
>CAYTDU010000750.1:0-3192 GCA_964436395.1 uncultured Gemmatimonadaceae bacterium
AAATCGTATGTGAGTGTTCCGCTTGACACCCCGTCAGGCTAGGCGTAGCTTGGTTTCTGACAAAACGGGAAAGAAAGCGCATTGGCGCTTCACCCTGCTGCCACCGACGGAGAGTCGAGTGAGCGTTCAGGGTTCTTGGGACCACGCTGCAGCTGCCGCTGACAGCGCTGACGGACGTCCAGAGAACCTGGGTCCGTTTTTTTGTCTGTAAACATCTTTCGAGGGAGGTGGCTTCACTGACCGTTCGCAATGAGAGCAATGAGGATCGCACCCGGGTCAACGAGCAGATCCGCATCAGTCCGGTTCGTCTGATCGGTGCCGACGGAGAGCAGGTAGGCATCGTTCCAATCGAAGAAGCAAGACGAGTGGCAGCGGAACGAGACTTGGACCTCGTTGAGGTGGCCCCGATGGCGAGGCCGCCTGTCGTAAAGGTGATGGACTATGGCAAGTACCGCTTTGAGCAGGCGAAAGCCGCCAAAGCCGCTAAAAAGAAGCAGCATGTCATTCACCTGAAGGAAGTGAAGTACAGACCTGGAGTGAGCGATCACGATTTCAACTTCAAGACACGGCACGCACGCAGGTTCTTGGAGGAGGGAAACAAGGTCAAGCTGACAATGATGTTTCGTGGCCGTCAGGTGACCCACCCTGAGTTGGGACGAGAAGTGCTGCTTCGAGTGTTTGCCGAACTGGAGGAAATCGCGAAGGTCGAGATGCACCCGAAGTTGGAAGGAAAGAACATGACGATGGTGCTCGCCCCAAAGTAGGGTAGCGAGCGCAGGGATCACGTCTGGCGGATATCAGCAGGCCGGCCAGGCGATTCAGATGCTGAAGGTTAGGAAGAAGTAGATACCATGCCGAAACAACGCACTAAGAGGGGCGCGGCCAAACGATTTCGTCTGACCGCCAAGGGCAAGGTCAGGCGGTTCAAGGCCTACAAGAGCCACATCCTCACGAAGAAGCATCCCAAACGCAAGATGAACCTGCGGCAGGGCACGCTTGTTTCGAAGGGACAGGAATCCACCATCAAGCGGCTTTTGGGGGCCTAGGAGCAAAAAATGCCTAGAGTTAGGAGCAATGTCGCCCGTCTGAAACGCAAGAAGAAAATCATGAAGGCGGCCCGGGGGGCTGTTGGGGGGAGGAGCAAGCTCTACAAGTCGGCGAAAGAGACGGTGGAGCGAGGCCTTCGCTATGCATATCGCGATCGTCGCCGCAGGAAGCGCGATTTCAGGAGACTTTGGATCGTGCGGATCAATGCGGCTGCACACGGACACGATCTCACTTACAGCCGGATGATTGCCGGGCTGAAAAAGGCGAATGTCGACATCAATCGGAAGATGTTGGCCGATCTGGCTGTTCACGATCCGGCCGCCTTTGGCAAGCTCGCTGAGGTCGCCAAGCAGAGCAGCTGAAGCGGGTCGGAACTTCCATGTCAGACCCGACTATGACAGATCCGTCTGTGGCAGTCACGACTGCCAAGAACAAACTCGAGACCGTCTCGGCGGCCATAGGTGAGGTGTCTTCGGCCGATCAAGATAGACTCGCGGAACTCCGCACACAGATACTGGGACGCAAAGCTGGCGTGCTCACAGAGGTTCTGCGTTCACTGGGAACGCTACCGGCTGAGGAGCGCCGCTCGGTGGGAGCGTGTGCCAACGAGCTAAAGCAACAGCTCGAGGCCGCGATGGCCGACCGGCAGGTTGCACTCGAATCACAATCGGGTGGTGATACCGGCATCGACTGGTCGATGCCGGATCGCGCGGTCTGGCGCGGTGCCATCAACCCGGTGACTGCAGTCATCGATGAGATCTGCGAGATCTTCAGGGAGCTCGGTTTTACACGAGTGGTGGGTCCAGAGGCCGAAACCGAGGAATACAACTTCACAAAGCTGAACATATCCCTCGATCATCCAGCGGCAGACATGCAGGACACTTTCTACCTGGGTCCCGGTGTTGTGCTGCGCACACATACCTCGCCGATGCAGGCTCGCACGATGGAGCGGTATAAACCACCGATACGGATCGTGGTGCCTGGACAGGTGTACCGCAGGGATGCGTTCGATCCCTCACACTCACCTGTCTTCGAGCAGATAGAAGGCCTAGCCGTCGATGAGGGTTTGAGTTTCGTGGACTTCAAGGCCAGCATCGATTTCTTCGTTAAACGCTTCTTCGGCCCCAACGTCAAGAGCCGGTTCCGGCCGTCATTCTTCCCGTTCACCGAGCCGTCGGCGGAGGTGGATATCCAGTGCCACGTGTGTTCGGGGAGCGGGTGCTCGACCTGCAAACAGACCGGCTACCTCGAGATCATGGGCGCGGGAATGGTGCACCCGGCTGTCTTCGAAAACTGTGGAGTCGATTCGGAGCGTTACACGGGGTGGGCGTTTGGGATGGGACCACACCGCATTACGATGCTGCGGTATGGGATTCCCGATATCCGGCTCCTGTTCGAAAACGACATGCGGCTACTCAACCAGTTCGTGGAGTGACGTGAATACATCGGTCAATTGGCTATCTGCACTGCTTGGGCGTGAACTCGACCCGAAGGACGTCTCTAGGAGATTGGCCACGCTCGGTGCACCAGTAGATGAGGCGGAGACTCTGTTCGACGATCTCAGCGACATTGTCATCGGCCAAGTAGAGTCTGCCGAGCGGCATCCCAACGCCGATCGCCTGACGCTGTGCAAGGTTAACGATGGCAACGCTGTCGTTGAGGTCGTGTGCGGTGCGCCAAACGTCACGGCGGGGAAAAAATACCCGTATGCCTCGGTAGGGACTGTGCTGCCGGGAGGACTCAAACTCACGGCTCGCAAGATCAGGGGGATCGCCTCCAACGGAATGCTCTGTTCCGCACGCGAACTGGAGTTGGGCGAGGATCACGAGGGCATACTCGAACTCGACACCGATGCCGCGCCTGGAACACCGCTGTTGAAGGCATTGCCACTCGCGGACACTAGGCTGCTGCTCGACGTAACGCCAAACCGGCCCGATCTGCTGTGCCACAAGGGTATCGCACGCGACCTCGGGGCATCGTACGGTCTGCCTGTGAAGCTCGAGGAGATACCCAACGCACCCACAGACTGCCTAATGCCCGAGCAAACCACAGGCCCGGGTAATGTTGACGGTGTTGACGTTCTGATTGAGGACGCGGACGGATGTCCTCGTTACATGGCGGCCGTGATCCGTGGACTGAAGGTAG
>CAYTDU010000751.1:0-3192 GCA_964436395.1 uncultured Gemmatimonadaceae bacterium
AGCGCCTTCTTCCACGCCGTCACCAGATTCGGGTGCACGTCGAATCGGCTCGCCATCTGCGCCACCGTCTCCTCTCCCTTCAGTGCCTCCATCGCCACCTTCGCCGTGAATGCCGCACTGTGCGTCCTGCGGTTCCGTTTCATGTCCTGCTCCTTCCTTCGCCTATTCTGGAGCAGAACTCCACTTATCACCCCTGTCCAGATTCCTGGGGCCACCTCAGCTGTGACTGGCCCTCGCTCTCCGCCGGACTCTCTTCTACCTCGGCCCAAGTTTCTGCAGGAAGGGGCACTCCGATCTGCGCGATTGTTCCTCCAGTTTCGCTCCTGCGTATCGTGACCGACCCTCCGTAAGCGCGGAGCCGTTCTCGCATCGAGGCAAGATCAAGCGACTCTTCCGCACGCAGATTCTCCTCGGACACACCGAACCCGTCGTCGTTGACCCATATGACAACACGCTCAGGATATCGCTCCACACCAACTTCAAAGCGGGTGGCGCCGGAATGGCGCACACCGTTACTCAATATCTCCTGAAACACACGGAACGCCGCGAGGCTGACGCCGGTGTCGCGGGGGTTAACAGTCACCTGGTCGAGCCGCACGATGCGGCAATCGATACCGGATTCACGAGCGAACTCACGCGCACTCCAGTCTATCGTGTCGGAGAGCCCGAGGTCATCGAGCATGCCCGGTCTCAAACTGGCATACAACTTGCGCAGTCTGTCAATCGTATTGTCGAGAAGACCCACCGTACCGCTTAGTTTCTGCTGAACCGATCCCTGTAACTCAATCGGCAACTGGCTGTGGCAGGAGAATAGGTCCATCTTGACCACCGCCAGGGCCTGCCCTACCTCATCATGCAGTTCCCATGCCACGGCAGCGCGCTCTTCCTCACGCACTGTCTGCAGATGTGCGGCCAACCTCAGGAGTTCACCGTGTGAGCGCTGCAGTCCCTCACGGTCGCTTACCTGCAGGGTTATGTCCAAAAGAAGACAATCGATGAGCAATGCTTCTTCAGCAGTGTCCTGAGTCGCTCTGCCTGTTTCGGATACCCACCGGATGCTACCGTCACGATGTCGGATACGGTACTCGACCCGCCACGGCTGGCCAGATGCAATCGCATCCTTGATGCGTCGGTCGACGTGCTCTATATCGTCACGATGGATGACACTCTCCCACGTGCGTGCGGAATTGCCAACGAAATCGCCCGCGTGATATCCCGTGAGGTCCTCAACGTCCTCGCTCATGTAGTCCACGACCCTTACCGTATCCATCCAGCATCTGCAAACCACGCCGGGAATGTTTGCAGTGAGCGACCGGAACAAATCGCGGCTCTGCTGAAGCTGCTTTTCGGCCTCGATACGCGCGGAGATATCGTGGGCGATGCCTCCAATCGAACGAATGCTTCCTTTGTCGTCAAACAGAGGGAACAGCGTGGTATTGAAGAATCGCTCGTCATCACCAACCTTGAGAGAGTCTTCAACGTGGACCGGCTCGAGCGTTGCCAGAACCCGGGCGATACGCTCTTTGAACAAGGCACAAACCTCTGGAGCAAGAAGCTCGCCGAACGTCTTCCCAACGATTTCCGGCGGCGACAGGTTGAAGGTATCTGCGACCGCAGGGTTGGCGAGCAGGTAGCACCCATACGGGTCAAACTCGCTAATCAGAAGTGGACTGTTGAATACAAATGAATGTAGTCGCTCTTCACTCGCGCGAAGCGCCTGCTCGGTGCGTTTCTGTTCCGTGACATTCCGCCCCACACCGACCAGCTCTATAACATTGCCTTCTGAGTCAAATACCGGCGATAGCGACGTCTGGTATTCAATGGTGTCCTGTCCATTCGAAACCGACCATTCATATACAACGAATTCCCCCTGCGCAGCCCTCGCATTGGCCTCGCGATGCATCCTAGAATCCTCTTCTCCCATAATCTCGAGGGACGTCCTCCCCAGGAAGTGCTCCGGAGTGAGACCAAATTGCCACACCCAGGAGCCGTATACGCCGGTATGCCGTCCCTCGGCATCGAGAGTGAAGACGATATCCTGCATTGAATTGACGATATTTCTGAAACGCTCTTCGCTCTGACGCAGTGCCTCAATGATCTGGTTCTTCTCTGTGATATCGCGGCAGAAGCAAACGAACTGCCTGGAAGATGCCCGCATGGAGGATACAGAGACCTCAACGTCGAAGATGCTGCCATCCTTCCTGCGATGCTGCGTCTGGAACAAGTCCGAGCCCGCCTTCATGACACGCTGGATTCGGGCTGCGGTCTCATCCGGCTTCTCGAGAGCTTCAATATCAGGTATTCGCAACTGAAGCAGCTCGTCGCGCGTGTAGCCCGACATGCGGCAGTAGGCATCATTAACATCGACAAACCTGCCTTCTGCATCAAGTACCCAGAAGCCATCCCGTGTGGTGTGAAGAACAGTACTTAAATACCGTTCCCGTTCCTGCAACTTGTCCTCTGCCTGTTTGCGCTCCGTGACATCCATAGCCATGCTGATCACAAGGCGCCGCCCATCCGGCAATTGTCCGATGGGGGCCGAGCTGAAAGCCCAGATGCGGAAATCCCCGGAACTGGTGGTGATTGCGTATTCGCCCTCCTCGTTGGGTTCATTCAGAGCAAACAGGCCGTCAATATCAGCCCGCACCAGATCCATTTGCGTGCCATAGGCCTTGTGGGTCCAGTCGGTAATCGTTGGGATGTCGCTGTGCTCGTAACCGGTCAATCGGGTCCAGGGACTGTTGATGGTGACCACTTGACCGTCTTCGGAGTGGATCATTATCGGCAACGGGGCGCCGAGTATGGCGCGACGGAAGCGTTCTTCACTCTCTTGCAGGGCCATTTCAGCCAGTTTCCGCTTGGTGATGTCCTCATGCGCGACAATCACCCGTCGAGAATCGTCACCGGGGAAAGGTGTAACACGGATGACGAACCACCGTTTTCTGTCGGGTGAGTGGCACGGGTACTCCAGGTCGAAATACTGGCTCTTGCCGGAAAGCACCTCCCGGATAGCTACAGAGCAAGCCCCGGCCGCCTCGGAACCTTCGCCCGCTGCGGCATCACACACGGCGAGATAGTTGGTGCCCTCGGACACAGCGCCTGCCTCGACACCATTTCGCTCCGCGAAGTCGCGGTATGCTCTGTTGGTGAGGATGATTTCCCCCCGTGAGTCGAGCACTAGGATATGGGCCG
>CAYTDU010000752.1:0-3189 GCA_964436395.1 uncultured Gemmatimonadaceae bacterium
GGGAGGTTGAGACAGCGGCCTGGTCGGCCACACACTTTCTCCTGACTATTTGATTTACAGGAGGTGGGAATGCCCGAACAAATCTGGCGGATAGACACCATATACTGAATCAGCAACAACACAGAATTACCATGGGAGGTCAGCTATGAAAGCGTCACCTCTAATACTCGCAATTATCATCCTCACCGCGTGTTCTTCTGAAGACAGTCCCACCGGCCCCAGCACTGATGCGATCCTTGAACAGGGGGTTAGTCTGGAGATCGTGCAGGGAGACAGACAGATCGCCGCCGTTACCGACACCCTCCCGGATCCCTGTATCGTCGAAGTCCGCGCCTCTGGCGGAGCCCAGGGAACAGGCGCGCCCGTATCCGGCGTCCTGGTCAACTTCGTGGTAACTGAGGGAGGTGGGCACGTCTACGCAGGCAGCGCACTTACCGATAGTCTGGGACGAGCTGCAGACCTATGGATACTGGGAACGACTGCGGGCAATCAGCAGATGGAAGTCCGGGCGGTAACGTCGGACGGAACGCCGGTCGTTTATAAGACATTCGAAGCCACTGCCGAACCGGGCCCGCCAGCGGAACTCGACATCGATGTCAACTCGATCCGCGCCTTTGTGAATCAGCCTGTACTTCTTTCGGATTGGATCACATGCGAGGACCAGTACGGCAATGCCGTGCTCTGGGCCGGTGACGATGTGGTGATCACAACGGATCACGAGTTCATTTCCGTCGCTGGCGACACCTTGATGTCGGGCTCTGAGGTTGAATCGAATGCCCATCTCTCAGTCGGGGATCTCAGCCTCAGCTCTCCCCTGTACTTCTTCCATGACCTCGCGAAATACGACTGGTCCGTCAGCTACGCCCTGATCGACAGCGTTGGTATTGATTCGATCGTGGTTTCAATGGAGTCGACGGCGGTCGAGTACTACGACGGCCCGGATACCTGGCCATTCGACGACAAGCTCGCATTCTCAATGACCTTCGATGCCCGGTATACCTATCACTGGACAGGAGAATCATCGACTACCGTCGATTCAACAGGAGTGGTGCGCACGTTCTATCAGGCAACCGGGTTCATCGGAGGGGTATGGTGGCACAATGGATACAATGGGTCTGGAAACATTGGATTAAACATTATCCCAAACACTTCGATCTCATATCGAGCGGAAGGGTATGGGGCAAAATTCATGCAATATGGAGATCTTGTTTTTCAAGATAACTTCAACTGGGGGGAATGTTCTCCAACCATTTTGACAGGTTCCGAGAGATAGCTACATGAGGGGGCGCGTGCAAAACATTGCAGGGGAAACATACCAGTGCATACATTGGTTGCTTTCTGTGTGTATGTTTATGACACTTATTTCTTGCGCCCCGAAGATTCACAACATCCTATCTGATGAGCATCAGTTTGATACGAACTATCGTTTCGATCGACTCATTGTTTTGCCTATTATATCGGGACATATCGACCCACAATTAATATCTGCAGTAAAAGAAACCATACCACCATACATGATGAGTCGATGGGATAATAATCAATATTTGGAAACGCTAACAGATTACGTAAGAAGCACACTTCGAGACGAGTCACAGAGTACTTATATTATGTCATCGAACAAAACACGCCAAATTATCGACGATAACCATGGGCTTGATATTGTTCTAAATAAGCTCGCCAGAGAGCACACGCTAGATGAAGACGGAGCATTGTATATCGGCAGCACGTTTAGTGCCGACTGTGTTCTCGTGATAATGTTGGACTATGGATATTCTTGGGCTGAAGGCGCCTTTGAAAGTCCACGGTTTCAATCTCTCACGCTAAGCACAACTCTCTGGGAATGCGAGCGTGGAGATATTGTATGGACCGTTCGTAGTGCCGCATATGTACGCGCTGGCATTGGTCGTGCCATTGCTGACCCGTTTGCCTTGATAGATGCAGCGATCGAGCCAATACGCCACCAAATATTCGGCCGCTGATGCTCCACGTCGGCCTCTATAAGTGCTCCCGGAGCAAGTACTGGTATGTCGACATCCCGGCTGCTCTCTCCCCCACCGGCCGGCGCCTGAGGAAGTCGACCGGCACGAAAGACAAGCGCCTGGCGGAGAAGGAGCGGGCGCGCAGGGAGAACAAGTTGCTCGAGGGCGAGTTCGGGTATCCTCAGAATCCGGAGATTAAGAAATTCCTGAAAGAGTATCTCAGCTATTCGGGTACTACAAAAGATCCGAAGACAACCGAGATCGATCGCCGGATCCTGACCGATTTCTTCGGCCAGACCGATGTCGCCCGGCTTGGCCGGATTACACGGTGGCATATCGAGAAATACCTGAGTTGCCGGAAGGAGAGCGGGAAGTCAGCCGCGACGATCGACCAGGACAGGAGAACCATACATGCCGCTTTTCACTGGGCGGTGAAGCACAATTACGTTGCGCGCAACCCCGCAGCTGATATCCCCTCCCACGGGACCGAGGCACGGAATCTAATCTTCAGCGATGAAGCCCTCGAGCAGATCTTCGACCAGGTCCGGGGGAACCCCCTCCATCGAGAGCTCTGGCTCTTTCTGCTCTACAGCGGCATGAGAATATCCGAGGCGCTGGCCGTGCAGTGGGAAGATATTGGGGCACACTTCATCGAGGTCCGCCATGCGAAGGGAGGCCGACCACGGAAGGTGCCTCTCACTGAGGCTTTGAGAACAATCCTGCAGCGCCAGGTCGAGAATCGCCCCCATGTATTTGGAGGCGCGAAGCCTTTCACGACCAGGAAGATCACACTGCGTCACCTGCTGCGCCTGATCGCTCGGATCAATCGGAAGAATGAGAAGAGGGCAAGTGAGGCCGGCGAGCAACCGCCCACCCCGATCAGGGGATCCCTGCATACCTTCAAGGCCACATACGTCACCCGCGCGCTAGAGAGCGGCGTGCCCCTTTCAACCGTTTCATCAATCGTGGGAACTTCAGAGCGGATCCTGAAGAAGCATTACGGCCACCTGACCGATGAACACCTTCGCCATGAGGCGGAAAAGGTCGACTTCAGCGTTGGCTTTATCCCCGGCTCTGTCAGAATTCTGTCAGAAAAATAGGGTGTCGGAAAATTGCGTCCTAGACGACATACTATAACTCATTCTCTATCAACAGGTTACTGGTGGGCGATACTGGATTCGAACCAGTGACCTCCTGCGTGTAAGGACTG
>CAYTDU010000753.1:0-3171 GCA_964436395.1 uncultured Gemmatimonadaceae bacterium
ACAAGTTCTTCAGATCCTCCTCTCTTTGACGGACAAACAGCTTCACGGATACGCGATCATCCGCGATGTCAACGAGCGCACCGGGGGCGAGGTGAGACTCACCGCAGGCACCC
This sequence comes from uncultured Gemmatimonadaceae bacterium, assembly GCA_964436395.1. Taxonomy (GTDB): domain Bacteria; phylum Gemmatimonadota; class Gemmatimonadetes; order Gemmatimonadales; family GWC2-71-9; genus JBDGYW01. Next base: position 114 of record CAYTDU010000753.1, read on the forward strand.
TGTATTCCGCTCTCGGGCGAATGATGGATGCAGGTTTGATCGAGGAATCAGAGAAGCGTCCTGTGCCGGAACTCGACGACGAGCGACGGCGATACTATGCAATAACGAAAGAGGGCAAACGTGCACTGAAGGCTGAGGCGCAAAGATCTGAAGCGTTCGTTGCCATGGCCCGGCAGAAGGGGGTGCTCCGGAGTCGCGGAGCATGAAAGGGTCCCCGCAATCTCGGCGTCGACACGTATCGCTCGTCGCATTTTATGCGCTTGCAGCCAGGATCATACTGCCTCGCCGGTTTCGTGAACAATGTGGCGACAGCCTTGTCGAGACCTTTTCTGACTCACTCAACAACAGCGAAGCGCAGCTTGGTTTCTGGGGCAGAGTGCTCATGGTTGGCGAGGAGTTCTTGGGGTTGCTGGTTGCCGCGGTCAGAGAACACAGACGTGGTTTCAAGTCATCCACTACTCCCCACCATGACGGACCCGTAACCGAACGAGGGTTCGACATGAGCTGGTTTCCCCGCGAGCTGCGATACAGTTTCCGCACACTTGCCAAGAGCCCCGGGGTCACACTCTCGGCGTCGGTTGCGTTGGCCCTTGGCATTGCCGCCACCACCACGATGTTCAGCGTGTCTCACGGTTTGCTGCGTGACCTTCCTGTAGACGAGCCCGACCGGCTCGTCCACCTGGGAATCGCACCGCTCTCTGCTGGCGACGACAACTATCTGAGGGTTTCCGTCCACGAACTCACGGATTGGCGAACGCAACAGTCTTCGCTCGAACGCCTGGCCGCATTTGCTTCAACCTCCTTCAACCTCAGCGCTGTTGACGAGCGGCCCGAACGAGTAAACGGAGCACGGGTCTCCGCAGACGCGTTCGAAGCGCTCCGCGTTGACCCGGTACTCGGCCGCCACTTCCGCGCCGACGAGGAACTCCCAGGAGCCGAACCGGTCGTGATCCTTGGATGCAACCTTTGGGGCAACCGCTACGGGTTTGACCGGGACGTGTTGGGCCGGACAGTACGCGTGGACGGCGTGCAGCGGACGGTGATAGGTGTCATGCCCGAGGGCTTTCACTTTCCGGAAGTCGAAAGCCTGTGGATTCCGCTTGAACTGGATCAAACAGCGGTCGACCGTGGCGATGGCCGGTACATCAATGCGTTCGGTCGTCTCGCCGAGGATGTCACGCTGGAACAGGCGCAGGCAGAGTACTCGGCGCTCTTTCGCCGTCTGGAGATCGCGTACCCTGATGTGTATGACGAAATGCAGGCGCGAGCGATCCCATTCAAGGAACGAGTGGTCGAGCTGGAAGCAGTTCTGATAATGAATCTCATGCTCGTCGTGGTCAGCTTCGTCCTCATCGTAGCATGCGCAAATGTGGCCAACCTGTTGCTGGCACGTGCCGCATCGCGAAGTAGAGAGGTTGCCGTGCGTACGGCACTCGGAGCCAGCCGCGCCAGGGTCATGGCCCAGATGCTCGTTGAGTCGCTCATCATATCGTGTTTCGGAGGTTTCCTGGGTATAGCTTTGGCGTACGTTGGGGTCGCGGCATTCAACGCTCCGGTGGCTCCTCTCATTCCGTTCTACTGGATGGATGTTCGAGTCGACGGAACAGTTTTGATGTTCTCGTTTCTCCTGGTGCTCGGTTCCAGCGTTGTCGCCGGGACGGCTCCGGCCCTCAAGGCCACCGGCGTGAACGTCAACGGGGTCCTCAAGGACCAGGCGCTGGGCGTGGCCGGACTTCGTTTGGGGCATCTGAGTCGCGTGTTGGTAGTCGGCCAGGTAGCGCTCTCCTGCGGATTGCTCACGGTTTCGGGCCTCATGGTAAAGGGCACCTACCTGCACCAACATGGCGAACTCGCCTTTGCGACAACCGACGTCCTCACCGCGCGGGTCACGTTGCTCGCGGCCGACTACCCGGACGAGAGTGATCGCGACGGATTCTATCGAGAACTGGTATCGCGTCTGGAAGATCAGCCACGAGTAGTGGGCGCAGCTGTGGTTTCGCACTTGCCGGGAGTGGAACGAGGGTATTGGCACATCCAGAAAGCCGGGACGGATTACGAGGATTACAGCGAGTTGCCAACTACTTCGACGGCCACCATCAGCCCGGGGTTTTTCCGAACTCTCGATGTTGAATTGGTCGAAGGCCGAGAGTTCTCCGTTGGCGACGATGCAAACAACCAACCGGTCGTGGTAGTCAATCAGAGTTTTGCCGATCGTTTCTTTCCTGGTGAGAGCCCCCTCGGCCGTCAGATCAAGATGATCGCCTCCTTTACGGAACGCGATTGGATGACCATCGTCGGAATCGCGCCCGACCTGGGAATGAACAGGCAGTTGGCTGTGAACGCAGATGGGCTCTACGTGCCATTCTCCCAGCAAACGCGACGTGGGATGAGCCTACTCGTGCGTACGCAGGGCGATCCGTTGGAGTCGGTAGCAAATGTTCGGGAGGTTGTTGCGTCCCTCGATCCGCACCTCCCGATCTACAGGGTCAACTCCCTGGCGCAGACCATCTCGAACGAGACAGTTCCAGAGCGTGCGTTCTCAGTTTTGTTCGTCTGCTGTGGTGCAGCGGCACTGATGCTGGCGGTGGTGGGCCTTTACGGAGTCATGGCGTTCACCGTCCGGCGCCGCACCAAGGAGATCGGTATCCGCATGGCGCTTGGCGCGAGAACAAAACGGATTCTGTGGCTTGGCCTGAGAGGGGGGCTTGTGCAGCTCGCGATCGGGTTGATCGCGGGAGCGGGCATCGCTGCACTCATTGCACCTCCGCTAGCTGATATGTTATTCGGAACGAGCCCCTGGGACCTACAGGTTTATGTCCCAATTGCACTCATTCTGTGCTGTTCGGGTGTGGTGGCGTCGATCGTACCCGCCGCATGGGCAACGCGCGTCGATCCGATGGAGACGTTGCGGTGTGAGTGAGGGGCACATGCGTCCTATCGCTCACCAAGACTACGATTACCCCTGCCAAAAGGCTGTTTCGGTGAAGAACGCGGAGACCATACGGACGAGAATTCCTGCGGTCCGAGGAAAACCTGAGACGGGTGAGGAAAGGTCTGA
>CAYTDU010000754.1:0-3169 GCA_964436395.1 uncultured Gemmatimonadaceae bacterium
AATTCGCCGTGATTTGCGTCGTGGGCGGCCCAAACATGATGACCGGTTCGCTGAAGAGATAGAAGGCAGTGACCGCCTCCAGACCTGGCAGTGCGTCTACATCGAATTCATACTCCTCGCCATAGGGGAATGTGATCGTGGTTTCCGTTTCGGGAAGGATACCGACATCGACTATTCGAGGCGGTCCAGCCTGCGCCTCAGCCTGCAGAAACATGTCATTGAATCTCTGAACCATGAACTCCTGCCAGGGAGGGTCTTCCTCGTATCCCTCGAGCTCCAATCCGATCACAGCCCCCGAACCACCCCCGGCAAAACCGGTTACGGTTGCCGCTGCAACCGTTCCTCCCACACCCGCTTTCTTGTAGATCCGATAACCCCACTCGGAGCGATGTGTCACACCAACCACTCTTGTATCGAACGCGACTTGCTCCTCCAGTGGTAGTTCCAGGCCATCCACGTGGGTGATGGTCACGACTTCCTCCGAATCCGGCTCGCCCGTACCGATACGTGCCGCTTGGACTGGGACTCCGAAGAGCCCAAAGCCTTGAAGCTGAAACGCGGCAGGTAAGAACCCGTATGCCAACTGCCCGGTTGTGCAGACGACCGGATCCTCCGACGCATCTCTGCCCCTGATCTCGACACCGGGTACCGGAAACCATTCACCGTCGAGCTCACCTTCGAGCAAGAACCACATGTAGCCAATCCCACCTTCGGGAACCTCAAGAACGGCTTCATTGGGCGCGCCAGCGACATCCACGATACGGAAAGCCCCATACGCTAACGGCTCAAGTGCGGTGTTGTATTCATATACATGGCCACCTTCAAACGCTACGCCTTCCTCTCGAAAAGCCATCCGCTGCGGCGCCGTAATCTCAAGGATGTACTGACTGCCCGCCTTCGGAAATAGCCGCCATTCGCCGTATCCATCCGTTGTCGTTGTCCCCCCAAGGTGCTGCGGGTACACCGTGACCACCGCCCCTTCGATCGGCTCGCCGTCTTCGGAAGCGGTCACCACTCCCCCAACCTCGGCAACTCCTCCACCCGCACAGCCAACCGGCAGTGCTCCAATCCGACTGCAATTTGGATTCGGGGGGGAATAGGCGATACAGGGCGATCCGGCTTGAAGATGAAGATCTCCCGCCGCAGGATCGCAGAACAAGGGGTCTTCGGAGATGTTACCAGCTTGCCCCGCTTGCTGCGCAATGTCGCCCACCCAATCTCCGTCGGTATTTCCGTAGATGTTCGAGCATGTCAGCGTAACCTCGCTGCCCACAACCGGCAGCCCACTTGGGTTGCCAGCGATGATCGTGTTCTCAATAGGAATGGGAGTGCCTAGATTAAGCACGCCATCGGGAGCAGTGTTTCCCCAGAATGTACAGCGTCGGATGACGGGTTCGTAGATCGAACCGCCGTCGAGTACCGATCCGTGCGCAGACGCACAAGTATTGTCCACAAACACACAATCCTCCAGCTGCAAATCGTTGGCCAAATACAGCCAGATTGTAGGTCCGACACTGCTGTTCGCCTCGAATGTCGAGCCACTGATCGTCAACGGCCCTCCCGAAGCCTCCATGGCCGAACCCCAGCTGCTGCTGGTGTTGTGTGCGAAGTGGCAGTCAAGTATCGTGACCGGGTAGGCATATAGAGATCCGTCAAGATAGAGTCCTGCATCCCCATGGGCGCTATTGTGCGCAACCACCGTCCGCTCAAGCACGAGGCTGGCCTCATTGCAGTAGATGCCGCCTCCCAACCACGTGGCCTGGTTCCCGCTGACTTCAGCATCACGAATGGTGACCGTGCCACCGCCGCCGAAGATCCGGATACCCGCACCGACATAGCCCTCGCAATCCCTCACCACAATGTTCTGCAGAACACAAGACGCCGAGACCACATCGATGCCTCCTCCGCCAGAGCTCACATAGCCGTTCCTGACCTGCACACCCTCAATCACCGTCGCTTCTGTGGCCCCCGCGTTTACAATGATGCCCTTCGTCGAAAGCCCCTCGCAGTCGATGATGCACTCCTCAGGATTGCCGCTCGTTGAACGGATGGTCATGTCCTTCCCGCGAAGTTGAATCGCACGGTTGCCAGGCCCCGTGTAGACCCCATTCCCGAGTTCAATCGTGCTTCCCACAGGCGCTGCATCGACCGCGGCCTGAATGGTCTCGAAGTCACCAGTCCCGTCAGGAAAGAGCACATAGTGCTGTGGTTCACATGTTTCGGGACCGCAACTTGCGATTCCTACAAGCCAGTATCCGCCTGCGCCAGCACAGTCACCCTCTGTGAGCAAGACGCAGGCCTCATCCACGCAGCAAGCGTACTCCAAACACGGGTCTGGGCTGCAATTGTAGATGCCCTCATGCCACTCTCCGTTGGCGGCTAGGCAGTCTCCAGCGGTCACGACCTCACAATCTTGACCGACGCAGCACACTTGAGGCCGGCATGGATTCCCCTCGCAATCCTCGATGCCAACCTGCCACACGCCTCCGTGTGCCTGGCACTCGTCTAGTGTTTCAACGGCACAGGAGTATCCGACGCAACAGGCATATTGATCACCGAGACAGGGATTCGGTTCACAATCGGTGACGCCGGGGAGCCAGACACCGCCGGCGATGTTGCATTCGACTTGGGTGCGAATCTGGCAGTTGCTGCCGATGCAGCAAGCATACTCATCTGTGGATCCGGGCGTGAAGTTGATCAGGAGCCGAGGTCCGTAGGTCCCCCCGAGGTAGTTCGAGGCGAGGAAGTCGACCTCCTCTGAGGTGTTGGCCGTCCTAACAGCGAGTCCGTGATTGGTCCCACCGTCCGCGACATGCTGTACCCAGTCCACCAGATCATACTCCCCACCTGGGGACCCTCCCTCCCATTCATGCTCGTAGCTGAGCCCGCAGGTACCCACGAAGATGCTCGCCATGCTGGAGGATCCGATCGTCGGCCGATGCGCATCTTCGCCTGTGAGCTCACAAACGCTGGCATGTGGGCTGCTGCTAACCTGATGCAGAGCGACTGTCGCGCCGCCGTAGGCATCTGAGCAGCGCATCTTCAGCGTAACGGAATTGATCGTAGCACCTGTCCCAACCAGGAATGCGAGGTCGAACTTGAGGATTCCCGTCTCAACGACACCCGACTCCGGACGACCTCCTCGAACGCTGAGCTGCGGCGAGGAGAC
>CAYTDU010000755.1:0-3169 GCA_964436395.1 uncultured Gemmatimonadaceae bacterium
CGCATCCTCGACATTGTCGCCGAATATCGCGAGGAACCACATGTTGCCAATCAGATGAAACCAGCCCCCGTGAAGGAAAACTGATGTCACGACCGTATACCAAGCGTAGCTCGACGCGTCGGGGCAGAGCGTAACTGGTCCCCTTCGCGTCATAATCGCCTCGGCCTCACCACCAAAGAGCCTATTCGGTATCACCCCGAGGTCGCAAACCGACCGTGACAGACCGGGCTCAATTCCGGCATTCTGGAACAGGAGCCAAACCAGGCTCGTGACCACGATCGTGGCCACCGTCACGTATGGCGTGAGGATTGTGGGATTGTCGTCCTTGTATGGAAACATCCTGGCCGCAAGCTATGACACCGCTAAGTGGTTGTCAAACATCGAAATACGGCGTTCGAGTCGGCTATGGCCGACTCGAACATATGCCAATTTGGCAGATAAATCTGGTATAGGCCTTGCTCTGCGACCGAGCGTAAGCAATATGCATCTAACTCAATAGATAAGGAGTGGGGAATGGCGGACAAGGTAATCGGGATCGATCTAGGAACAACAAACTCCGTCGTAGCGGTCATGGAGGGCGGTGACCCGGTCGTCATCCCCAACGCGGAGGGTGGCCGCACAACGCCTTCGGTTGTTGCCTTCACCAAAGACGGCGACCGTCTGGTTGGACAGGTTGCCAAGCGGCAAGCCGTTACGAACCCGACCAACACGGTGTTTTCGATCAAACGGTTCATGGGCCGCCGCATGAACGAGGTGGAGCACGAACAGAACCTCGTGCCTTACAAGGTAGTGTCCGGCAAAAGCGATCTGGCATCTGTGGAGATTCAAGGCAAGACGTACACGCCGCCCGAGATTTCGGCGATGGTTTTGCAGAAGATGCGGCAGACCGCCGAAGACTACTTGGGTCACTCCGTTGAGAAGGCAGTCGTGACCGTACCGGCGTACTTCAACGATTCTCAAAGACAGGCCACAAAAGACGCCGGCAGAATTGCCGGCCTCGAGGTGCTCCGGATCATCAACGAGCCCACGGCGGCCTCACTCGCCTACGGCCTCGAGAAGAAAGAGGAGGAGAAGATCGCGGTATTCGACCTCGGCGGCGGTACGTACGACATCTCGATCCTCGAATTGGCCGAAGGTGTGTTCGAGGTGAAGTCCACCAACGGCGACACGCACTTGGGCGGTGACGACCTGGACCAGCGACTCATTGAATGGCTTGCGGCCGAGTTCAAGAAGGACCAAGGCATCGATCTCTCGCAAGATCCCATGGCCGTACAGAGGCTCAAGGAAGCCGCCGAAAAGGCCAAGATGGAGCTGTCGACGGTCGCTCAGACCGAGATCAACCTTCCGTTCATAACTGCTGACCAGTCTGGCCCGAAACACCTGAACCTCACGCTAACTCGCGCTAAGTTCGAGCAACTCGTTGACGACCTGATTCAGCGGTTGATGCCACCGATGGAAAAGGCATTGAAAGACGCCGGCATAAGCAAGTCGGACATCGACGAGGTGATTCTCGTGGGTGGTTCCACCAGGATCCCGAAGGTCCAGGAAGTCGTCAAGGGGTTTTTCGGCAAGGAGCCACACAGAGGTGTGAACCCGGACGAGGTCGTTGCGATCGGCGCAGCGATTCAGGGTGGTGTGCTGGCAGGAGAGGTAAAAGACGTTCTACTGCTCGATGTCACTCCGCTATCACTGGGCATCGAGACCTTGGGTGGAGTCACTACGGTACTGATTTCACGTAACACGACGATTCCCACGAAGAAGACGGAAGTCTTCTCCACCGCCGAGGACAACCAAACCACAGTCGAGATCCACGTTCTGCAAGGTGAACGGGAAATGGCCATTGGCAACCGCACCATTGGTCGTTTCCAACTCACCGGCATTCCGCCGGCACCGAGAGGCATGCCTCAGATCGAGGTTACCTTTGATATCGATGCGAACGGGATATTGCACGTGTCCGCCAAGGACAAGGCCACAGGCAAGGAACAGAAGATTCGTATCGAGGCTTCGAGCGGACTGTCTGAATCAGAAATTGACAAGATGGTGAAGGACGCCGAACAGCATTCGTCGGAAGACAAGAGCAAGCGTGAAGAAGTGGAAAGCCGCAATCGACTGGACCAACTCGTTTGGCAGGTGGAGAAGGACAGCAAGGAGTGGGTTGATAGGCTGGAAGAATCTCAAAAACAGCGTCTAGACGAAGCGGTAGAGAGCGCAAAAGAAGCTTTGAAATCTGGTGAGCCAGCCGGTATCACTGAGGCCCTCGAGAATCTGAGCCAGGCATACTCGGCGGCCGGTGCATCTCTCTACCAAGAAGCCCAGGCGCAGTCTGAAGGTGAAGCCGCGACTGACACCGGCGACGCGACATCTGACGCCGGTGAAAGTGGCAGCGACGAAGACGTGGTTGAAGCCGACTATGAGATCGTCGACGATGATAAGAAGGACTAGCAGTTGGTAATACCGGAAGCGGGTTGGAGGAAACTCCAGCCCCACTTCCGGGTTTGACAAACCAAGGCGGGTTAGTTCCCGCAGACAAAACCACATTTCGTGAGTAGATGTCGTATGAAACGCACAAGCGCATGGATCAAATTCGGGGGATTGGTTGTCGTTACGGCAGTGCTGGCTGTTGCATTCACATCAATCGTGGATATCCCAACCACCACGGTTGCGCAACCGCCGACATCATTCCTGAGCAACCCCACACCCCAACAAAGGGTTATTCCGGCAGCTCAACCTCTCGAGGAACTGGGTACCGCTTTTACAGCGGTTGCTGAGACGGTACGTCCGGCTGTCGTATACGTAGACGGCCAAAGCAGACAGCAGACGCAACGTACAGCCGATCCGTTCGGGATGTTCAGGAACCAAACGAGACAGCAGATGTGTGGAGACGGCAGCGGTTTCATCATCTCCGATGACGGCTACATACTCACGAACAACCACGTGGTTCAGGACTGTGATCGAGTGGATGTTCGATTGTTCGATCAGCGGATAATACAACGTGCAACCATCGTGGGTCGCGATCGTCTCACCGACGTTGCGGTGCTCAAGGTTGAAGAGGACGGTTTGCCCTTCCTAGGGCTCGGCGATTCCGATTCGGTCTCCGTAGGTCAATGGGTTGTGGCAGTCGGCAATCCACTAGGGGACGCATTCTCCTTCACCGTTACTGCAGGCATCT
>CAYTDU010000756.1:0-3155 GCA_964436395.1 uncultured Gemmatimonadaceae bacterium
TGATGCTTGTGTTGGCCGTGGCAAGAGAACTGGATCTCGATCTTTCGCTAGTCGCTAACGCTTTGCAGACGGTTTCTCTCCCCCCCGGCCGGTGTGAGGTGATCGCCTCCGGCCAGCGGACAATTTTGCACGATGCCTACAACTCCAACCCCGGATCGTTGCGCGCGCTTCTCAACGCCGCTTCATCGCTGAAGAGGGCTCGCCCGCTGGTGGTGTTGCTCGGGACTATGTTGGAACTCGGAGTGGACAGCGCCAGGCTCCACTCAGAGATGGCGGATTGCGTGATGGCCTTCGACCCCCACATTGTAGCAGTGATTGGGGAGTTTGTGCCTGCGTTCGAACGCTACCGCGAGACCCTCGGAGACCGATTGATAACTGCGAGAGAGCCCGAGTCTCTTGGCCGTCTCGTCGCCGCCCGTTTGGTCGGTAACGAGTTGGTGGTCGTCAAGGGATCCCGGGGTGTTCACCTCGAAAACGCCGTTCCATACTTGCATTCAACTGAAGAGTCATCGTGTTCTACCACCTCCTGACGCCGCTGGTTGATACGTTTTCCGCGTTCAACATGTTCAACTACATCACGTTCCGTGCTGCAGCCGCTGCATCGACCGCGATCTTGATGGCTTTTCTCGTTGGTCCCGCCATCATCCGCGGATTGGTAGCCAGGGGAGTTGGCCAGGTGATACGAAATGAGGGGCCTGCCTCGCATCAGTCCAAGAGGGGCACTCCAACGATGGGCGGATTGATTGTGCTGCTGTGCACTATCGTTCCCACCTTCCTCTGGGCGCGTCTCGACAATCACTACGTTTTGTTCGCGGCTCTGGCGACACTTTGGATGGGTGGCATCGGGTTCGTCGATGACTACTTGAAGGTCGTAGAAGGCAAACCAAGGGGATTGGTGGCACGGTACAAGCTTGTTGGGCAGATTACGTTCGGTGTGGTGCTCGCACTCATACTGTTAGCGTGGCCGATCTGGCCAGTAGATGATCTACCGGCTGATGCGACGACGTTACCGTTCTTCAAGTATGTGCTGGTGCCGTTAACTCCGGTTGTCTATGTCGCTTTCGTGACATTCATCCTCACGGGTTTCAGCAACGCCGTGAATCTCACAGACGGTCTCGACGGGTTGGCTGCTGGATTGACGGTCATCGCGGCGGGAGCATTTGCCGTCTTCTCGTATATCTTCGGCCACGCAATAGCGGCCGACTACTTACACGTTTATTTCCTGCTTGGTGCTGGAGAACTTGCGGTCTTCTGTGCTGCATTGATGGGTGCGGCGTTGGGGTTTCTTTGGTTCAATTCGCATCCCGCGGAAGTCTTCATGGGAGATACCGGAAGTCTCGCCATAGGAGGCGCATTCGGAACCGTGGCCATATTGCTCAAATCGGAGTTCCTACTTCTACTAGTGGGAGGAGTGTTCGTGGCGGAGACCGCCTCGGTCATTATTCAGACCGGCACTTTTCGCTGGCGCAAACGCCGCTTTGGTCGTGAGTATGCCAGCAACCACCGAGTTTTCCGTATGGCGCCGTTGCATCATCACTTCGAACAACTAGGCTGGACCGAGGCCAAGATAGTCACTCGGTTTTACATAATCGGAATTCTCTGCGCCCTCGTTGCGCTGGCGACTCTGAAGATTCGATGATCCCCGAAGCCTGGCGCCGCGGAGAGGTGGCGGTTCTGGGGCTGAGCCGCACGGGCCTGGCCGTGGCGAAATTCCTCTCCAGGAACGGATACAGTGTTTACGCATCCGATCCGGCCGATTCTCCGTCGATAAGAGATGCTGCCGATTCCGTGAGGGCCTGCGGCGGAGTCGTCGACGTTGGTCGACACGATCTCGAGCGAATTGCACGTGCGGCACTAGTTGTGCCGTCGCCGGGAGTGCCCCCAAGCGCACCACCTCTGAAAGCTGCGCTCGATGCTGGACGCACGGTAATTGCCGAACTCGATCTCGCTCTGCTCTTCTTGTGCGACGTTCCGTCGATTGTTGTATCTGGCACAAACGGAAAAAGCACTACAACTGCACTGATCGCTCACCTTCTCAACGATGCCGATTTCAAAACGGTGGCTGCCGGCAATATCGGCTATCCGTTGATAGAAGTGGTCGCACGCGAGTTGCGACTCGATTGGATCGTCGCCGAAGCCTCGTCGTACCAACTCCACTTCGCGCCCAACCTCACACCCAGTGTTGGCGTGCTCACAAATGTGTCTCCAGATCATCTTGAGTGGCACGGCACGGCTGAAGCGTATTACGAGGACAAAGGTAGGTTGTTCCAGAACTCGTCAACTGAGTCCGTATGGGTGTTGAACGGCGACGATTCGATCGTGTTGAGACTCGCGGCCGAAGCGTCTGGCCAGCGTAAGACGTGGAGCCTCAACCGTGCTTTGGACGGGTGGTATGACTCGCGGGCTGGTTGCCTCATGTTGAACGGAAATCCACTAATCTCGAGGTCGGATTTTCCTCTACTCGGCGACCATAACATCGCTAACGGGCTCGCAGCGACTCTTGCCGTTACGACTGCAGGCATAGAGCCCGGGAAAATAGGAGAAGGGCTGAGGTCATTCCGGCCGCTCAGTCATCGGTTAGAGCCCGTTCGGGAGGTTAACGGAGTCCTGTGGATCAACGACTCCAAGGCCACAAACGTTGCTTCGACAGAGGTCGCAGTGGCGGCGATGACTCGACCCTTCGTGCTGCTGCTGGGGGGGCAGGGCAAGGGAGAAGCATTCTCCAGACTCGCATCTTTGTCGGGAAAAGGCTGCCATGATGTGGTAGCATACGGCGATGAAAGGGTCAAGATCGCCGCAGAGTTGGGTGAAAAATTGCCTGTTCACTCGGAACTGACGTTCGAATCAGCGGTGGCATTGGCTGGTTCACTCGCGAATGTTGGTGATGCGGTACTGCTTTCCCCCGCGTGCGCCAGCTTCGATCAATTCTCAGACTTCGAGGAGCGCGGAAGGGTGTTCCGCGAGTTTGTTGAGGCGCTTTGAGACCGATCAACTGGGAACCTCGGCTGTTGGGCATAGTGGCTGTCACCCTGGTGATGTTTGGAGTAGCCGCGGTATACAGTGCGTCGGGCGTCCAAGCCATGCAGGAATACGGTGACGGAACGTGGTTCGCACGGCGGCAGCTGATCGGTGCGATGGTCGGGATCGCGGTGCTA
>CAYTDU010000757.1:0-3155 GCA_964436395.1 uncultured Gemmatimonadaceae bacterium
GGTTCCTTTTCTGAGTCATAGAGGGGCAGAATATTTGGCCATGAACTGCCCATAGCTGGCAACTGTGGGTTACGTTCCGTAGATTCGCCACGTTTCTATGGACCACGAGGAAGATGTGAAATCACCAACTCATTCGCTCATTCAGTGTTTGTCAGCCTTGATCGTTCTGCTAGTGAACGCGGTTGGAACCAGCGCACAAGGTGTCCGGCTGACATCAGAGCATCTACAAGGCCTGAGGTTCCGATCGATCGGGCCGGCTGTTACCGGCGGCCGCATCCATGATGTCGAGGCGCTTCCTTCAGACCCTTCCACGATCTACCTGGCAACCGCGTCGGGCGGCATCTGGAAGAGCACCAACAAAGGCACGACCTGGACTCCGATATTCGACGACCAGGAAGTGAGCACGTTTGGTGACATAGGCATTTCTCGCTCGAACCCCAACATCGTATATGCTGGAACCGGCGAGCAGAACAACCGTCAGAGCACTTCTTGGGGCAACGGCGTGTACCGCTCAACGGACGCCGGTGCAACGTGGCGTCACATGGGATTGGAGGAAACACGTCATATCGGTGAGGTCATAGTCCATCCGACCGATCCCGACGTGGTTTACGTGGCCGCTCTGGGAAACTTATGGGCGTCGGACTCCGATCGTGGCGTGTTCAAGTCCACCAACGGTGGCAGACGGTGGCGCAAGGTTCTGTTCATCGACGATTTCACTGGTGTAGTGGATATGGTCATGGATCCAACGGACCCCAACACGCTCTATTCGGCCGCGTACCAACGCCAACGCCGAGCGTGGGGCTTCAATGGCGGCGGTCCCGGAAGCGGCATCTACAAGACCACTGATGGAGGTGATCATTGGGAAGAACTCACTAACGGGCTTCCCGCCGGCGACAAGGGCAGAATCGGCATTGCATTGGCGGCCACCAACCCACAGGTCCTGGTGGCGACCGTGGAGCATGCGAGTGAGTCGGGTGTGTACCGAACTGAGGACGGCGGAGCATCGTGGGCCAAGGTGAGCAACACCAATCCCAGGCCGATGTACTACAGCCACATCTACATCGACCCGACTACAGATCAGCGCGTCTACATTCTGGCCACGACGTTCTTCAAGAGTGAAGACGGCGGAACGACCTTCTTGCCTCTGCCAACACGTCCAACGTACGACGTTGGGGTGCACAGCGACTTTCACGACCTATGGATAGATCCCGGTAATCCCGAACACTTCTACCTGGTCGGCGACGCCGGCCTGTACGAATCGTGGGACATGGGGAAAAACCATGTCAAGATCAACAACATTCCCATCGGCCAGTTCTACGGAATCGGCGTCGATATGCGTGATCCGTATTACATCTACGGCGGAATGCAGGACAACCACTCGTGGCTGGGCCCCAGCGCCACTCGACACTGGATTGGGATCATCAACGACGACTGGCGTCAGATAGGCTTTGGGGACGGAATGTACCAACAGGCCGATCCGACCAGCCATCGAATCGTCTACGTGCTCGCTCAAAACGGGAACCTCACCCGATTTGATGCCGAGACAGGTGACTCGCGGAGCATTCGGCCAACCCCCCCTGAAGGAGAATCGCGGTATCGCTTCGACTGGGTCACTCCTAGCCTGCTCTCGAGACACAATCCCAACGTGTTGTACCTCGGCGGAAACCGTCTGTTCATTTCACGAGACCGCGGAGAAACCTGGGAGAGAACTGAGGATCTCACTCGCCAGATTGATCGTGACACCCTTCCTTTGATGGGTATAAGAGGAGATCAGGTAACGCTGTCGCGTAACGACGGTACCAGCTCGTTTGGTGAGATTACGACGATCGCCGAATCGCCATTGGACGCAAACATCCTGTGGGTTGGTACGGACGACGGTAACGTGCAGGTGACCCACGATGGTGGTCAATCATGGACCGAGGTGTCGTCGAATGTTCCGGACCTGAGAGCAGGAACCTACGTGAGTCGAGTATTGGCGTCCGCCACGGAACCAGGGGCGGCATACGCGACCTTCGATGCGCACAGGGACGGTGACTTCTCGCCCTACGTCTATCGAACGAGAGACTTCGGAACAACCTGGACACCGTTGACGAACGGCCTCCCTAGCGGTTCCGTGAACGTCATCATCGAGCACCATGTGGCTCCAAACCTGCTATTCCTGGGTACCGAGCATGCGCTGTTCGCATCCACCGACGGTGGCGCTCACTGGGCCAAGTTCGATTCCAACCTTCCAACCACGCTGTACGACGACCTGGTGATTCACCCACGTGACAACGATCTCATCGTGGGAACGCATGGTAGAAGCCTGTGGATCCTGGACGACCTCACCCCCCTGGTCGAGTGGACCAGAGCGGCTCGTGCATCCGATGCGTATCTCTTTTCGGTCTCTCCTGCAACGATCTTCCAATACTGGAAGGACACATCCTATCGTGGGCAGGCGGCATTTGCTGGTGAGAACCCACCGTTCGGAGCAATACTGACGTTCTACCTCCGGGAGTCCGTCAGGGATGCATCGTTCCGGATCACAAACTCCGCTGGTGTTGTAGTGCGTGACTTCAACGTACCGACTGAGGAAGGTGTACACCGTGTAACGTGGGACCTCCGCCACCCTCCAGTGGGGGAGACTCCGGCTTCACCGACGACCGCATCGCTACCACATCCAATCGGAGACAGAGGACCATTCGTGGCGCCTGGCACCTACTCGGTTGAGCTGCACGTCGACGGAAAGACATTTTCGCAATCAGTCCTAGTCCGCGGCGATCCCAGTATGTCAATCTCCGCGGATCAATGGCGGGACCGCGAGGAGTTTCTGGTCGATCTACAAGACACACGTCGCGAGCTTGCCATAACACTCGCGAATATCGCTGAGCAACGGCGGAACACGCGGCAGGAGGGCGTGGCAGATGAGTTGCAGGCACTCGAACAGCGGCTCAGAGGATTGAGCAGAACTGCGGGCGGCCTCGCTTCCGAGTTCAACGGAAATGGTGCACGCCAAGGGACTCTGTTTGGACCAACCGCGTCGCAACGGGATCGCAAGCAGCGCCTCGATCGCGACGTTGCCGCGGTGCTCGAGGAGGTTGAGAGGGCTGTCGGGCGATAGGGCGGGCAGGCGGGCAGGCGGGCAGGCGGGCAGGCGGGCAGGCGGGCAGGCGGGC
>CAYTDU010000758.1:0-3136 GCA_964436395.1 uncultured Gemmatimonadaceae bacterium
GAGACGCACCTTCCCTTCTCGGATGCCCACCACGCAGACGCGAATTTCCTCGCCGGCAATTTGTACAGAGCCTTAGGGAAGCCGGTTGACGCCCGGGAAGCCTTTGGCTGGGCAGCTCGGTCGATGCAGTACAGATCGGTTGCATACGTGCAACTCGCAGAGCTATCACTTGCGTCCGGCGATCTCGAAGAAGCAGCTCGATACGCCGGCTTGGCTCTCGACTATGACAGGATATCGATACCTGCGCGCCGAGTGCTCGCCATTGTCGGCAGAAAGAGCGGCGACACCGCGCTCGCCTCACGGATGTTCGAGTCGATAAGTGAAATCGATCCGCTCAACCATTTCCCACTGGCGGAAGCTGTACTCAGGGCACCGGGTTCTTCGGCCGACATTCTACTCTCGGCTCTGAGGAGTGAGTACCCAGACCAGACTCTATTGGAACTCGCGATTGACTACGCACGATGCGGGTCGATCGAAGATGCAGTGAGAGTTCTAACAATTGGCCAGGATGTTTTTTCCAATCCACTGTTCCGGTACTGGCATGCTTGGCTGTTGAAGGATTCATCGCTTCTGCCCGCAGAAGTAGATCCAACCTTTGTGTTCCCGTACCGCCGAGAAACGCACCATGTGCTGCAGTGGGCCAACCAACATGACGCTCATTGGTCGACGTCGTATTTGCTCGCGCTGAACCTCTGGGCACTGGATCGCGAAGACGAGGCTGCCACATGGATGGAGTCTCTCCAGGACACGCCCGACTTCGCTCCATTCTACGTGGCTCGCGCACAATTGCTGGACCGGGTTAGAGGAACCAACCAGGAACCCGACTTGCGGCGCGCGTTGGAGCTGGACGGCACCAGCCGAATGAACCGTATCCACCTGATTCGCCATCTCCAGAACACGAGCAAATGGGAAAACGCCCTGGTAGAATCCGCCATTGCACTCGAACAGTATCCGGATGATTTCAACCTGGATCTACTCCATGTCCGATCACTCAACAACTTGGGACGTCCGTTTGAAGCGATCGAGATTTTGGCGAATACTCAGGTACTGCCCTCGGAGAATGCTCGAGAGAGTCACATGTTGTACGAACAGGCTCACGTTATTGCGGCACTCGATGCGATGGATGACGGAGACCATCGAGAGGCTCTCGGATACCTCGAGGCGGTCCTAGAGTGGCCCGAGAACCTGGGGCAGGGGCGTCCGTACGATCCGGAAGAACGGATCGTGCGATTTCTGATGGCGCAAGTGCATTCGCATCTGGGTAATAGAGAACGAGCCCACGAGTCGTACGAGGCCGTCGTCGGCGACGAAGAGTACGTGGCGATCGGTGTAAGTCCTCTGGATCTTCTCGCTATTCCGGCGCTCGCGGAATTGAGGGGTCCGGAAACACTAACTAGCGTTGTATTCGATGAGCACACTCAGATCGGACAATTAGCGGGGGAGTTGATTGCCACGTACCTGGAGGGCGGCGATGTGGACGCTACAATCATGCGGCTTGCCCTCGAGCACAGCGGTCTTTTTCAGGACCTCGCCGGCAGCATCCTGCTCAGGGCACTGACCGCCGGGGACAATCAGGAATAAGCAAAAAAACCCGGCAGGAATATGGCCTGCCGGCTTGTTACGTGACGAAATGGTCACGAGGTCTCACGACAACAAAGTAAGGGTCAAAAAGGTCGATGTACAATATGAACCACAAGTACGCGTTGACTGTTCTAGTGGCGTTAACTGCCTGCTCAGATGGCGCAGGCACACACGATCTCTACGATGCTCCTGCCATACCCAACGTCATTGACGGTGTTGTGTTCGAGGCAGGTAACTGGGAGCCTCACCTAGCGGCAGGCGCCGAGGGGAGTTCGTGGGGGAACCACCGCGCGGTAGTAGAGGTCGATAGTGTGGGCGGTGATGCGGTGCTGGTAACGATTCCCTGGAGAAGGCGCGATACCAATCCCGCAGCCAAGTCGATTGTGGTAGTGGACGCCACCTCCGGCGAGCAGGTAACCAATGCATTGGCGCTCAGAGTTGAGAACGAATCGGGCGACATAGCATTTCAACCCAACGCCGGTTCCTCGACGTACCACGTGTACTTTTTGCCGTGGGAGTCGACCGGCGGATACTACCCGCGCATCTCGTACCCCGTACTCGAGTCGACTGCAGAGGCAAGCTGGTTGGCTCGAGTTAGAAGAGCCTACCCGGACGACCTGCCACGGGCGCGGGCCACCCGCATCCAATCGGTGAATGAGTTCCACAGCTTCTTCCCGATGGAGGTGATCGCGACTGAAGCCGAGGCCGAATCGTTCCTGACGGAAAACGGTGGTTGGGTGGTGGTGCCGGAACACCGCGACTATCCCATTCGAATGCGACACTTCATTCCGCATCACTGGGCACAGCGCCTCTCCACAGACGGGTTCCAAAGCCAGGTGCTGAGGGGTGAATACTTCACCTTCCAACTCGGAGTCGTGGCGGGTGCGGAGCAGGTGGACGATTTGAGTGTCGAGTTCGAGGGTTTCCCCGAACCGTTGGGCGGCAGAATCACATGCTTCAACTTTGGGGGAACGAATGAGAAGGGCGTGACGTTCGAGAAAGAGGTCAACGTTCCCGCGGGAATAGTCCAGGCCTTGTGGATAGGCGTTGACGTTCCTGAGGACATGGCTGTCGGTCAGCTATCAGGGAACGTCGTAGTACGGTCGGCGAACCAAGGCAATAAGCAGGTAGCGGTCGCCCTCGACGTGCTCCGTGGGCGAGCGATCAACCACGGCTACAATTCGCCGGAAAAACAAACTCGACTTGCCTGGCTCAACTCCACGGTAGGTACCGATCCGGACTTCGTGATCGATCCGTTCGTTCCGGTGAGCGTCGAAGGCCACTCGCTCTCGATTCTCGGCCGAACAGTAGAGCTCGGAGCATCCGGACTCCCGCAACAGATACTCAGCTTCTTCAGTCCCGAGCTGACGTTCCTCCTGGAAGATCCCGAGAATGTGTTGTCCAGTCCCGTTGAACTGGCGGTGACGGTGGAGGGTAGGGAAGAGACCTTCGAATCGTCTGCATTTGAGATAAACCAACCTGCCCGTGGTCGAGCCGAATGGTCTATTGAGAACTCCTCCGAGAATTTCGTGGTCAGAGTGGATGGCGCGCTCGA
>CAYTDU010000759.1:0-3135 GCA_964436395.1 uncultured Gemmatimonadaceae bacterium
TTCGTCCAGCTTGCCTTCGACCTCACGTAATTGTTCCTGAAATCCTTCAGCCATCGATACTCCCGCTTCCGTCTCTATGCATTTCGAGCCGCCAGCCCAGGTCTGGGAAGGCGGCTCACAAGCAGTTAAATATAGGACCCACCTATACTTAACACCAGCCTAAAAGACTTCGTTTCCTCCTGCGAGAATATCGTTCAGAGCTTCCTTGAAAAACTCTGTAGAATTGGCCAGTTCCTCGCCAACTTGGTCGACGTATTCTTCCCAGCTCTTCTTGATTTCCTCGTCAAAGTCCTCCTTCAAAGTCCCAGCCGCCATAGCGTCCTGCCGCTTCTGGGGCTGATACACGATCATGTCGGATACCAAGGCACGGGCTAGCCGGCGTGCCTTCTGTTTTGGATCTTTCGAGAGGAAAGGATTGACCGGCCGCTTTGGTTTGGCCTCCGGTGCGACAGGTGCCTCAGGAACCACCGCAGGTGCGGAAGCTTCGGGTGGTGCCGCCGGTACAACTGGCTCCGGCGGCGGTGTTAGCGTCGGCACCTCGGGCGCGGGAGTTGTCGCCGGAGGCGACGGACGTGCCGCTGGTGGCGCCGGCGGGACTTCAGCTGCAGGAGCCTGTGCGGGAGGAGGTGTCTCTTGAACCGGCATTCCAGGAGTGGGACGAAATACCGGTGCTGTGGGGCGTAGCGGCCCGGAAGGTGTGGTTTCCGGGGGCGCCTCAGCCGGAGCTGATGGCCTCATGAAGGGTCGCGTGTAGCGTCTGCGGGGTGCGGTTGGAGTGCTCTCCGACCCAGGCACAACCTCCAATGGAGGCTGCGGTTCTGGCTCTGGCTCCGGTTCTGGCTCCGGTGCCGGTTCCGGTTCTGGTGCCGGTGCTGGTGCCGGTGCTGGTGCCGGAATCTCAAGATCGCCTGGTGCAACGGGTTCTATCTCAACAGACGTTTCGGGCACAGGCGCAATTTCGTCAACGGGAGGCTCCGGTTGTTCGCTCTGCACTTCCGGCAGTGCCGGGATCTCGTCGAGTACGAGATCTGACGAGGCCTCCTTTTCCACCGGTACATCCAGGATAGGCTCGGAGTATGAAACGATGCCGCTATCGTCGAGGGGCGGGGGCTCTGCGGCTACACCGGCGGCATCGGTAGCCATCGCATCGGTCGGCCGTGGGGCATCGAGGACTATCTCTTCCGGTTCTTCAAGTAGTGCATCGTCGACGATTGGTGGTATTTCCTCTACGACCAGATCCTCGTCGGGCGTTGGCGCCGCGTCGCTAAGCGCCGGTTCCGGAATTACAGGCTCAGCCTCCAGTTCCGGTGCAGGAATCTCAACCTCTGGCTCCTCCTGGATTGCCTCGGCCGGTATCTCAACAGGCGGTGCGGGCGGTTCCGGCGCCGGTGCTGCCGGTGCTGGAATCTCGAACTCCGGCTCCTCCTGGATTGCCTCGGCCGGTGTCTCTTCAGGTGGTGCGGGCGGTTCCGGCACTGGCGCCGACGGTGCTCTCGCTAATGATGGTGCCTTGGCTGCACCCCCAGTCGGTTGCGCCACCGATATGACTGCCGAGCACTCAGCACAGCGAACTCGAACGCCGTCCTCGGGCACCTTTTCAGGATCAACTCGATAAAGTGTATCGCAAGATGGGCAACGTACGTTCATTCTTCGTCCTCCGTCGTCTCCGCCCTACTCGCTATGGTCGAAGTCGCGTCGACGATCGACAACGAACACAGAACCCGGCAGTGTTTTCGCATAAGTCTTCATCTCTGTCGCGGTTTCGCTGACTTCCGCAGGGTGGCTGAAATGCCTGTGTTCGTTGGTAACGATTCCAATTGAAAGCGTCATGAGGGGCACGCGGTGCAGGTGACCGCGCCTGTCTTTCCCAAAGTAGTAGCCTGCACTTCGGTCTTGCTCGTTGTACTGGTACCTGACGAGGGCATCGAATACCGAGATGATCTCAGAGCATACTTCCTGCACGCGCTCCAGTGGCAGCACAATGATGAAATCATCTCCACCTATGTGTCCGACAAACCCCTCTATCGGACATAGCCCTTTCACCACGTCGCGGAGGATGCGCGATACGATCAAGATGACCCGGTCGCCGTCGTAGTAGCTGTACCGGTCGTTGAACTCCTTGAAATGATCCAAATCCACGTAGCAGACAGCGAACAGGCTGTCGTCATCCAAGCGCCCTCGTATGGCACGTTCGATCTCCGTGGTACCTGGCAAACGAGTGGAGGGATGGACTGCCACATTTCGTTCAGTCCGGATCAAAAGTACATCCAACCGGCTTCGTTGTTCGGACGGCTCGAACAGCGGTGTTATCACCTCATCTGCACCAGCTTCGAACCACTCGCGCACTAGGTCTGTCGGGTGTCTTCCCGCGACGAAGACTATTGGTACGATTGCTGTGAATGAATCGCTTTTGAGAGATCGACAGAGGTCAGCACCCTCCGCGCCTGTACCGTCAGCATCGATCACGATGAGCTGTGGTGGCGTTCGCCTCGTGACCGTCTCGAGTTCCTCGCCATCGCAGATATGCGTAATCGAGAACGGCTTGCCATCCAGCCATCTCGATATCAGATCAGGGACTGGACGATCAGCCGGTGAGAAGTATAGTACCGTCGAGCGCGCCCCCACCGCTGTCCTTTCGTTCTCGTAATCGCAACAAGCGGGTTAAGTTAGGAGTCGCCTCCGCAGAAGTCAAACAACTCCATTCCGCCCCCACAAAGATTGAATCAACACCTAAAACTCGACGCACAACAGCACTCGCGCAACCACGTCTTTTCCCCGATCCGGACCGGTCGAAACTGCCGACCTGAGAGACGCATGACCGCCCAGCCTCTCAGTCACAAATGCATCAATCGTGCTCACGAGGTGGTTGGCCAACACGAGTCCCAAATACTGTGTTGCCAACCGGAAAGCATCATCGCTGCGCTTGATCGACTGCCTGAATAGGTCTCGTTCGAGGCCGGCATCGCGCCACGACCACTGGAAGTTTGCGCCAACCGCACGCGAAGTATAGAAGTCCAACGCTCTCTTGTATTCTTCGGATGCAGTGTCAGCGGGAAGATCGGGGTACGAGAAGAACGTCTCGCGGGCAAGTTGCCACACGTACCCGTTGTATGTCGCGTCATCACCAGGAGGGAC
>CAYTDU010000760.1:0-3133 GCA_964436395.1 uncultured Gemmatimonadaceae bacterium
ACTCTGGTCGAACACGGTTGGGCTGATTGTTCTGGTAGTCGCGATTCCGATCATGGGCCTTCTCTCTGACAGAATCGGGCGGAAACCAGTGCTCCTGGCATGTTGTGCCGCATTCGTAGTCCTGCCCTACCCTGTAGCGAACCTCTTGGTGACTGGGCCGGTATTTGGTGCAGTCATCGCAGTGCAGATTCTACTGGGCGTTGTGATCGCGCTCTTCTCCGGAGCGGGCCCCGCGGCGATAGCCGAGATCTTCTCGACCAGGAACAGATCGACTTGGATGACGACGGGATATGCGCTCGCGGTGACGGTGTTTGGAGGGTTTGCCCCTTACATCGCGACCTGGCTCATTCGTGAGACTGGATCGCCGATCGCGTGGGTTTACTACATAATGGCGGCCGCCGTCATTTCGGGGATTGTGATCTATCGGTTGAGGGAGACGGCGTTTGAAGAGTTGAGGTGAGGTAGTGAGTGGTGAGTGGGTGGCTCGGGGAGAGGCCGACTCACTACGCACTACTCACCACTCACTACTTGCTCTTTTGACGGCTCACTGATCGTTGCCCCCGGGCCTGAGGTCCAAGAACACGCTCGACCGCACCCAGTGCGGTTTTAGGTCGCCGTCCACGTTGCGGATGAAGAACAGATACTCGCCGTCCGGGGAAACGACGGGGCAAAGCTCGTGGTTGGCAACCGTGTTCACCGCATCGCCGAGCGACACGGCTTCCTGCCAATTCCCACTAGAATCAGGAAAGCTCACGTAGAGATCCGCCATCGAGCCTGCACCGCTCCGCGAGAAGAGCAGATAACTCTCGTCGGGAGCAATGAACGGAGTCGTCTCGTGGCCGCGGGTGTTGACGCCCTGACCCACCGATACTGCATCCTGGAAGGCACCATCTCGGAATTCAGAACGGTAGATGTCTCTATCGCCTCCGGCATGGCCAAAGTACAATGTGCCGGGAATTGACGTCGACACCGACCAGTGCAGTGGGTGGTTGTTCACGCCCGGGCCGAGCGGCTCAGGCACCGTCCACCCATCCGACGTTCGGCGCACGCGCCAAACGTGTTCTCCACGAGCACCGTCTATGGGCTCTGATGACAAGAAGAAGAGCGTCTCACCATCCGGTGCCAACATCGGTTCGCTCGTGCCGCCTGGCAGGGCGAAGGGAACGTTCTGAGCCGGACTCCAGCCGCTCGCGCCCCGTTCCATGACGCGAACCTGATCGCCACCCATTTCACTCCAGAACACCAAGTCCCCGTCAGCTGAGAAAACGAGGGAGGCGTGGAGTTCATCCACGAAAATGTGAGGGGCAAACTGGATAGGCGTTTGCCCGGGTGGGGTTTGGTCCATATAAGAGATAGCAGCAACCTGCTCGGCGGTAGAGCCCTGACCCTCCATCGAGCCGGAGTTACAGGCAACGAGGAGGACCGAAGCCGAGACCACGCTCAATCGCTGCAGCACGGGAAAGACAGTCATGTTCACTCCGGCCTCAGATCGTTCAGGAACGCCGCTGTCCGCCAACGCAGCCCTCCGTTGTCGCCTCTGCCACGGTAGAACACGTACTCACCGTCCGGCGTAATTAGGGGGCACAACCCGCTGAGTCCCGTGAACACAGGTTCCGTCCATCCTCCATTTCCGTCTTGCCAGCTGATGAAGATTCCGATTGATGCGTCGGCCCCGTCGTGACCTGACGACGCGAACAGCAAGAAGCTCTCATCCGGGGATATGTACGGGCTCGTCTCGGTACCCGGGGTGTTGATTACGTCGCCGAGGTTGACCGGCGTCGTGTAGACGCCATTCACGAAAGTCGAACGGTATATGTCCCCTCTCCCAAGTTGGTCTGGGCCGTTGCCCTGCACGTATATGGTCCCCGAGTTACTGACCGAGGCCTGCCAATGCATCGGCAAGGAATTGATTTCGCCCGGTGCTGGGTATGGCTCGCCCCAACCGTCGGCGGTTCTGTCTACGATCCAGATGTTCTCATCCGATCGTTCGCCTCCAGGAGTGAGCGGCCTCGACGACAGGAAGTAGATCCGACTGCCATCGGGCGAAATGAACGGCACGTCGCCGCCGTCTTCCGGATAGTTCGCCCAGTCCGGCGCTTCCGGGATCGTCCACCGGCCGTTCTCTACTCGCGAGCCCACAATCCGGCTGTGGCCGTACCCCGAGTCGGACGGCACAACGTAGTTGGTCCAATACGCTTCCGTACGGTCAGGCGAGAACGTCACACTGCTATGCCCACCCCAGTTCACCTCGACGATATCCGGGGCGAATATTTCGGGCGTTTCCGCCGGAGGTGTTTGGCCCAGGTACGGTCCCGTGAGTTCCGGAAACTGTCGCGTCGAATGTCGAGCCCCATTCGCTACCAGCACGTTTGCGATTGCCGTGTGCCGCTGCTCGTTGGCCAGGCTGAGAGCCGAATGCCCGCTCGAGCTGAGTGCATCGAGTCGCACATCCTCTCGCAGTAATGTCTCAACAACTTCGCCGCGACCTTTCACGGCGGCGTAGTGCAGCGGTGTCCATCCGAACAGGTCCCGAGAGTCGGCTTCCAGCCCCTGCTCGAGAAGAAGATCTACCATTTCAGCCGACCCACCGACCGCGGCGGAATGGACGAGGCCGCCACCCTGGTCGTTGGCAAGCGTCAGATCCGCTCCACCTGCGACCAGTCGCGTCATGAGTCGATCGAGCCCCCTCTCAGCCGAGTACTTGATGAGCTGCACCCCCTTGTCTCCGTCAACAGGTACTTCGGCATCGTGATCCAGGAGAAGGTCCACAACCGACGCAAAACCTCGCCACGCCGCCAGAACGATTGGGGAATCGTCAAATGTATCCAGCGCGTCGACGTTGGCCCCGTGTTCCACGAGCAAGCGAGCCATTTCGACGTCCCCGGTTTCCCGTGCGACGTTCAGCAGCGGGGTGCGACCGTAATCGTTCGGCAACTCCGTGTTTGCACCCAGATCGAGCAGCGTCTTCGTTGCCTCGAACTGACCGGCGCCAGACGCGTGCAGCAACGGTGTGCTCTGCGCATTGGTCTGGACGTTGACATCCAGCCCCTCACCTATGAGTCGCTCGACTAGGTTGGGAAAACCCCTCAACGCCGCATAGTGGAGCGCCGTAAGACCGTTTTCTCTTGCCAAG
>CAYTDU010000761.1:0-3132 GCA_964436395.1 uncultured Gemmatimonadaceae bacterium
CACAGGCCGGTGAAGTCGCCGTGCACCGCCAACGTGCGACTGACCGCCGTCGTGACGTCCATTTCGCCGTTGCAAGTGATCGTCATTGGTGCGCTTGGCTCAACCCCCAGCTCATTGGTGGACGGATCGTGCCCGGTCACGCGAGGGTTTGCCTCATTGCGGTAGATGGCGGTCGCGCCGCCCGACTCAGTGGTGCGCGTGAGCAGTATGTCCAGGTCGCCGTCGCCGTCGTAGTCCCCCCAGGCCACGTCCCCGTAGTTCGCGTGAGGCAGCGGGGCTGGGAGCTTGCTAAAGGTCTCATCGCCGTTGTTTCGATACACGTTAGTCGTAGAGTCACCGGCAACCACGATGTCCAGATCGCCATCGTTGTCGCAATCGCCCCAAGCCACCGAGCACCACCAGACGCCGGTCAGGCCCGCATCTATGTTCGTGAAAGCGTCGTCACCGTTGTTCCGATACACGCGAGACGCAGCGAAGGAGTGCGAATCCTCGCTGATGTACCCTGCCATCAGGATATCGAGGTCCCCATCGCCATCGTAGTCACCCCAGTCTACAGAGAAGGACTGACCATTCCGTAGACCCACGTTCAACTCGGTGAACGTGTCGCCGCCGTCGTTGCGCATCACTCTCGACTCGTAGCCGAGCGCGACGATGTCCAGGTCCCCGTCGTTGTCGTAGTCGCCCCAGGCGCCGTCGCCATCGTAGCCCGTCGGCACGTCAACATGGATATTCGTGAAGGTCCATCCAGAGCCAGCAGGGCCATCATTGCGAAAGACTGTGGAGTTCGAGCCGATCACCAGGATATCCAGATCCCCGTCGTTGTCGTAGTCACCCCACTCCACCGCATCGCGCGTATTCAAGCCGAGGTTTGCGAACATGTCCGTGAACGTGCCGTCGCCGTTGTTCCGATACACTGTGTCTTTGATGCTGTGGAGAGAGTCCCCTACCAGCGCGATGTCCAGGTCGCCATCGTTGTCGAAGTCGCCCCAGTCCGAAGAGCCATGCGACACCCCATGAAAGTCAGCAGTGCCGGTCATGTCGGTGAAGCCTGCGACCCCATCGTTGCGGTAGAGTCTAGTCTTTGGCCCGCCGCTTTCCCCGGTGAGAAGGAAGTCCAGGTCGCCGTCGTTGTCATAGTCTCCCCACGAGACCGAGCCGTGCTCCCTGCCGGGCAAATCGATGCTGTCGTCGAGTATGAAGTGTGCGGACCGCCCGGGCTCCTCGACGCCGGCGGTGAACTCCCATCCGGCGGGTTCGAGCGATTCGCTGATGGTGTTGGACATGCCCGCTGTGGCGTGCACGCGTACTCGTTCCCCGATGAAGAAGTCACGCGATGGGGTAAAAGTGAGGGTACGGGCGCCCGCGTTGTAGACGTAGGTGTCGGTGTACAGCCCGGTCATGTTGCCGTGCACGAAGAACGTGCGGCTGTTGACCGTGGTGGCATTCAGGTCAGCGTCGAAGGTGGCCGTGATCGGTGCGCTGAGAGAGACGCCTACCTCGTGGGTGATGGGCCCATGATCGGTGATGCCAAAAGAGCCGGGGGAGAGGAGCCCCCGACGAAGGACAGATGCATCCGCCGCGTCCGGCAAGACCACGACCGCGAGGGATAGGATAACTGAAAAGGCGACGGTCAGAACTGCCGCAGCGTCCCCGTAGGGTGGACGAGCCCTGAAATGCATATGCGATGACCTTTTCGGCAGTGACGGTGCGTTCTTCGGCGCGGCTGATCGCGGTCGCGCGCGCGGCACGCGGCCCCGTATCTCCCAACATAACCAGTATACCACGAGAAGCCCCGAAAGTCAATGAACATGAAGCAATTGCCATGTCTGACGCTGGGGATTGAAGACGCCTCCTATCACAATCAGGACTCGGCTCGCGAACTTCACTGTGTCAGGCTACCCGGCAAGCGGGGCTCTCCCGCCTCAACTGGCCTCCTCGAGCACCACGGGCAGATAGAGCCAGTAGGGCATCGGCCGGTCGCCGAAGTTAGCCTCGCCGGTCACATCGTCGGAGTCGATCAGCGTCTCATCCAGATCGAAGAGGAACGGCTGCATGTTCTCGGGGGAAGCGTTGCGTTCTGGTGTGCTCAACTGTGGTATCGCTCCTCTGTGTCAGGACTTCGAAGAAGACCACATGCATGGCCAAGGATTGGCCGTCTTGCGAGGCTGCTGCCTGACGGATGGGCTTCCCGGGGATCGTATTCGACGTTTCGGGCTCCGTGGGAGCACACTGTGGCTGTAGATGCCTAGTCAGTTCTGCAATTGATCGAGGGGGGAAAAACAGGAAGAGGGCAACACGTTCTGTGACATGGCGTAGCGTTGGTCAGCCAAGCGAAGCAGAGATGAGGCAGCGCCCTTCGGAGAGAACGTGTGAAGGCCGAAGATGGGAGCATCAGACCCAGAGGCAGATACTTGCGAGCCAGACTCCGTATTCCGAGAGGCGCTGCCCTTCTCCCCTACGCTTGCTGTGAGATAGGCCCAGGCCGGTTGGCAGGCCTGGGTCAGTATATGAATAGTCCGCCGTTGATCGGGACTGTGACGCCGGTCAGGTACGAGGCCCCATCGGATACCAGGAAGGCGACGAGGTTGGCGATGTCATCGGGCTGACCAAGCCTGCCCAGGGGAACCTGGGCGGCATACTTCTCGATTTGGCCATCCAGTTGTCCCTCCCAACCTAAGGTCTCGATGAAACCTGGGGCTACTGTGTTGACCGTGATGCCATGTGGGGCGAGTTCGCGAGCCAGCGACTTGGAGAAGCCAACGATCCCTGCCTTTGCAGCAGCGTAGTGGCTGTGGCCACCAGTAGATCCCCGCTGAGCGGCCAAAGATGAGATGTTCACGATGCGTCCCCAACTACGCTGCACCATGAGCGGAGCGATTGCTGCGCAGCAGTTGAAGGTGCCGGTCAAGTTGACTGCCACGACACGGTCCCAATCACTAAGGCTCATTTCCAGGAAGGGGCAGGTGGGGCGGATTCCGGCGTTATTGACCAGCACATCAAGCCGCCCCCATCTCTCGTCTACCCGCTCGACCATGGCCTTCACACTCTCCGGATCCGACACGTCCACGGGACAATACATCGCCTCGGCACCGGATGCACACAAGCCTTTGGCAACCTCTTCGCCGTATGCAG
>CAYTDU010000762.1:0-3127 GCA_964436395.1 uncultured Gemmatimonadaceae bacterium
TGGTTGGGCAGTGTGAACAAGGGTCTGCAGTACGTGCTACGCGACGAGAACTACGTCCGACCGCTCAACACGAACTTCTATCAGAACCAACCTCTCATTATGCCGGAATCGTGGTTCAACAGTGGGAGAGGCGGTATCCGCATAACGACCGGCGCCGGCGCTGTAGTCGCTCACAACTACTCTGGACCGCGCCGGATGCGATCTGGCGAGACACTGCAATTCAACATCAGGTTTCTCATCACGCCGTTCAAACCGATCGATACGGGAACGCACTTCCGAACTCGATTCGTGCACAAATACGTGCCGGTCGATTCGGTGCGCGAGTGGGGTGGCACGGTGGTGAACATCCACCATGCGAACGAGATCAACCCCTACATCAACTACCCGTTTTTCAACCTCGATTTGCAGACCGCGTACATCGAGGAAGCACACGGCAAGGGCATCAAGGTCAAACTCTACAACACGATTCGTGAGCTGACATACCGTGCACATGAGCTATTTGCCCTCCGGAGCCTAGGCGACGAGATACTGAACGACGGTGACGGGGGTGGACACTCCTGGATGCAAGAACACCTGGAGAGCAATTACCACTCCGCGTGGCACGCATGGCGCGTAGATGACGCCGCTATGCTCAACAAGGGCACGTCGCGTTGGACTAATTACTACGTCGAAGGGCTCAACTGGTTGGCCGAAAATCAACACATCGACGGTCTCTACCTCGACGACATTGCGTTCAGCCGAGAGACGGTGAAACGCATGATCTCTGTGCTACACAGACACCGTGACGAGGTCGTCATCGATCTACACTCGGCAAACCAGTTCAACCCTCGGGACGGGTTCATCAACAGCGCCATGCTCTACATGGAGCACTTCCCATTCATCTCGCGCCTCTGGTTCGGAGAATACTTCGAGTACGATCGCGACGAGGATTACTGGTTTACCGAAGTGTCAGGACTTCCCTTCGGTTTGATGGGAGAAATGCTCCAAGACGGAGGTCACCCCTACCGGGGATTGCTTTACGGGATGACCTCAAGGTTGTATGGGGACGTCGACCCTCGGCCCGTGTGGCAGATGATGGATGAGTTCGGCATCGAGGAGAGTCGCATGCTCGGCTATTGGCTCGACGATGCGCCCGTAACCATCAGCCACCCACGAATCCGCGCAACGACATACGTGCGCCCCGACGCTTTGCTCATTGCTCTCGCATCGTGGTCGGAGCAAGACGAGGTAGTGAGTCTGAATGTAGACGCGGACCTAGTCAGCGAACTCGGTGAATTGGAGGCGCACGCCCCGGAAGTAGAGGGTTTGCAGGCCGCTGCCGAAGTGGACCTCTCCGCGGTTCCAGTGCCGGCGAATCTGGGGGTGTTTGTTATCGTGCGCTGAGAGAGAATTAGTTCAGGTTGTCCCGCTTCATTGAACACCTTGGACCCTCTCCCACCAGAACCGCCAGCCGTCGCTGTGCACCGCATAAAAATCGTAGTCTCCGTCGTACCTATCTCCCATTGCATCCATATGAACGCAGCCTGAAACACCGACGTAATCGGCCATAACGTCTCGCAGAGCGTTTTCCAACTCTCCGTATGATGCGTGCATGCCAACATGTGCAAGCGTAAAAGCCGCAATCCGTGTAGCGTCATAGGTCAGCAGTGAGTGGGTTCCAGGTGTCACGCCGGTTCGATGCTCTATTCTGTCGACGACGTGCCAGAACGCGTCTGGTACCTGGACACGGTACAGGGGCGCAGTGTATCCAACATCCACTGCAAATTGTGCGATTTGCGGATTTGAGAAGAAACTCCAATCGCCGACGAAACCGCCACTTCCGTACCAACTGATGTCTCTGAGTTCAGGCACGCTGTCGATTGCCGCCTCGAAGAATATGGGACCCTCACCGAAGCTGGAGAGCTGGATTGCCAGATCCGAAGTTGTCCCTGCTCCTGTCGCGGTGTTTATGTCCTCGTGGATTTGTCTGAGGATCGCCGGGATTTCTTCAGTGTGGTGCGGATCGTAGGCGTGAGCGGAAACGATCGTGCCACCCGCGGCGGTGAATTGACGCTCGAGTTCACCGGCTACGGAATGTCCCCATACGTCATCTCGGTACACAAGCACAAGGCGTTGGTGACCTCGGGTTGAGACTAGGTCTACGAGTTCCTCGACCATGTACGAGTCGTTGGGTGCCATTCGGTAGATGTGGTCGTTTCTGTTGGCGAGGTAGAGAGAAGTGGAACTGGGGCTGATCAACAGACTCTGGGACTCGACCGTTCTCGGTTCTACGGCTGCAACTTCGGCACTCGTGTAAGGCCCGACCGTGATTCGCATATTGCGCAGCAAGTGCGTGTTCATCAGAACGGACGCTGCATACGGGTCGGATTGGGTGTCAGACAGGCTCAGACGGAATTCGAGGTCGCTCTCCTCAAGCTCGGCTCGCGCATCCTCCAGAGCACACTCCATGGCGGCGAGGTGCATCAGGCCGGCTCCGCTGTTTGGTCCGGATAGCGCCACGAGCGCACCGATCTCGATTGGCTCCTCAATGGTTGGCGAATATGTATGGGTTTCCCAACAAGCGGTGGACGCGAGTGCCAGGCAAACCGGTGCAACAACGAATGTGAATCTCCGAAACAGCGCACGATTCTTTGCAGTCACGATAGAACGCAGCATGATCACCCCGTATGTTGAACGTACCGTCTTCGTGTCTGAACGAACGGCAATGCCGGTTTCTGACCATCAGGCCGTAAGTCATTTATCGATAGATGGTTACGGCGTTGTCCCGCGAGCGTAAACGGACTCTTTTCTGATGTCGTGTTGACGCTGCACGGCAACTTCGGTACGGTTAGACCATACGGTTGAAACATAAGGTCCAACTAATCCGTATGTATGTACGGTCGAACACGCTTGAAGGTCGAGGAATATCGAATGCCGCTTCCCCGCTTTGAGAAACTCCCGCCAGAGAAGCAGGAACGCATCCTTGAGGCGGCGGTGAAAGTGTTCACAGCTCAGGGCTATGAGAAGGCGTCACTCAACCGGATGCTCGAGGGAGCGGGTATAAGTAAGGGAGCGGCCTACTACTATTTCGCAGACAAGGCCGACCTGATTGCCACGGTGGTCAGGCGCTATTGGTTGGAATCGTTCG
>CAYTDU010000763.1:0-3119 GCA_964436395.1 uncultured Gemmatimonadaceae bacterium
TCATATTAAACGTCGATCTCGAGATCGACACATTCATAGCCAAAGGCAAAGTGTTCAAACAAGAAGGCAATACCACTCTGCGGTTTCCGTTCGAGTAGGAGGGAGTAAGAGATGACCAGCAGACGAAAGTTCCTTGGCGGTTTGGCGGCGGCTGGAGTTGGTTTGGGAAGTGGCTGTGTTCCTGCGGAATCGAGAAACGTTACGGGTCGGTCAAACGCGGGTACTCAGTTGGAAGGAATCAGCCGGGCGCAGCGCCCCCTCAGGATTCTGATCCTGGGTGGAACCTCATTCCTCGGTCCCGCCGAAGTGGAATACGCGCTGGCCAGGGGGCATACGTTAACGCTCTTCAACCGAGGCCAAACCAACCCCCACTTGTTCCCCGATGTGGAGAAACTGGTCGGCGACCGCGCAACACCAGACTACTCGGCGCTAGAAGGTCGGGAATGGGATGCGGTGATCGACAACTCGGCCAATGTCGCCAAGTGGGTACAGGACGCAGTCGAGCTCCTTGAAGACAGCACCGGGCGGTACCTCTTCGTTTCGAGCATCTCTGCCCACAAGGACAACAGCATCATCGGACTGAAGGAGGATGGGCCGGTCTTCACACGAGAGGACTACGACGAAGTCATAGAGACCGAAGCCGATTTCGGAACAGCGTTTGGGCCCAACAAAGCACAGGCGGAGCGCGACACGTTGGAAACCTTCGGTGACAGAGGCCTCGTGGTGCGTCCCGGCCTCATCGTCGGGCCGGGAGACAGAAGCCATCGTTTCACGTATTGGCCTGTGCGCGTCGATCGTGGCGGCGAGGTACTGGCGCCCGGCGACGGTACAGACTTCACCCAAATCGTCGACGTGAGAGACCTTGGAGCATTTCTGGTGAAGTTGGTGGAAGACGAGGCCAATGGGACCTTCCTAGCCACTGGACCCGAAGCGCCCATGACCATGGCGGAGCTGCTCTATGGGTGCAGGGCCGTCACATCTACTCCGGTGTCCTTCACATGGGTGGATGCCGACTTTCTACAGGAACATGAGGTGGGAGCGTGGATGGAGATGCCCTGCTGGATGTTCCCATCAGATGATATGAAGGGCTTCAGCACCTATGATTGCAGCAAGGCGTTTGCGGCCGGGCTGACATTCCGTCCCTTGGCCGAGACCGCGCGTGACACACTGGACTGGTACCACACTCTACCAGAGGAACGCCAGCAAATGCAAACGGGTATCGATCCGGAAAAAGAGGCTCGGGTACTGCAGGCGTGGCACGCGCAGGAGGAGTGAGCCCAACGTAGCTCGCAGCGAGCTACCGGGATTCAATTCGCTCTGGCCAGATACTCCCGGTAACGCGTCACATTCCAGACAAACGCGACCGCGAACTCGATGGCCCGCACGTTTTCGTTGTACATAACGTACTGCGTGGCCAGAACTTCTTCGCCTTTGTTCATGTTGATGGGCATCATCATACGAATGATCGACTCGGTACTCACATCTTCGGGGGCGCAGGGAAAGCTCTCCTGGAGGATCAGTTTCTTGGCTTCTCCTCCGGGCCGCACCAGGTAGGCAAACCGTTCGGCCACTGAAGCCAGTAGATCGAGGGGAGTTTTCTCCATCATATCCGGGCACAAATCGTCGTAGAACTTGAACGCGTCGTGGAGAACGCGGACTCCATTCTCATCCACACGGTCCAGCACAAGCAGATAGTAGGGCCTCGTTTCGGTGGGCATACGAA
Organism: uncultured Gemmatimonadaceae bacterium; assembly: GCA_964436395.1. Lineage (GTDB taxonomy): Bacteria > Gemmatimonadota > Gemmatimonadetes > Gemmatimonadales > GWC2-71-9 > JBDGYW01. Next base: position 1,724 of record CAYTDU010000763.1, read on the forward strand.
GCGATACGTTGATCTTCAGAAAGCCGCCTTCTCCAACATCGATCGTTTGGTGCGCACTTGGTTCGCGCATCACACTGAAGGCCTCGCTCGGCAATACCCCCATTATCTCCGGAAACGACTCTCGGTAGTTGTCTCCGACCACGATCTCGGGTCCTACGTTGTCAACCATCTCCACTCACCTTTTTTTCAGCCCGTTGTAGTGCCCAGATGCGGGTGGCCACACCGGTGACACGTCGATTATGATCCCTATGCTCAACGCTCGCGAATTTTAGCCGGGCACCCGCGGTTTCTCAAAGACTTATGAGGCTCTCATGATACACCGCCGTTACGTCGCCGCCGTTTGGCTTGCTTGCACAGTTGTGAAGCTTTCGCTCCCCTGCTCCGCTGACGCTCAAAATGAAGACGATCAGTACATTCTGCCGGACCCTGTTGTTCAGGAGCTATTCGCCACCGACAAGAACTACGCGACACTCGACCACCCCAGTCCTGACGGAGATCACTTCCTGATTCCGCTCTATACCGAGTTGTCCACGCTCGACCGTATGGCCGAAGAGACTTACAGGTTGGCGGAGTTGGAGATCCGCCCTCGAACCGACCGTTTGTGGCATTTGGACACATACGGCATTTATGGATTCAAGGTCTATTCATTGAGAGAGCGGGCATTCCGCGACTATGAGTTGCCGGGCGGCGCCTTCGGCTCCGATTTCATGTGGTCTAACGACGGCGGTAGGTTGGCGTTCCTAGCGCACCTGCGAACCGGCACCCAGGTCTGGGTCGCCGACGTCTCAACAGGGGAAATTGGTCCCGTAAGCGATGCACGTGTGCTGGCTACGATCGGGACATCCGCTCGCGGTCAGGGCAGCACTCCTTCGCGCATGTTGCAGTGGACACCGGAAGGGTCGATAATCACGCTGTTCGTTCCGCGCGACCGCGGGCCAGAGCCCGAACGGAATCCGGTTCCGTCTAGCCCTGTTATCCGACGGACTCGGGATAAGGCCAATCCAAACCCAACTTACCCCAATCTGCTGCGCGACGAACACGATTGTGTCTTGTTCGAGTTCTACACAACGAGCCAGATCGCCGAGTTGCTACCGGGTCAGTCTCCGAAACTCCTCGGCGAACCCGGAATGTACGAGTCGATTTCGCTCAGTCCAGATGGGCAATACCTGATGGCAACAAAGATCGAGCGCCCTTTCTCCTACATAGCGCCGTATTCGGGATTCGCTCGAAAGACAGAGGTGCTAGACCGGGGCGGCACCGTTGTGTCGACGGTGTACGCTGGCGAATTGCAGGAAACCAGGCGGCGTAACGGCGGCAGCGACGATCCGCGCGAGTGGAGGTGGCGCCCCCATCCCGACGGTTCAGTGCTCACCTACCTACTGCGGGAAGACGAACC
>CAYTDU010000764.1:0-3118 GCA_964436395.1 uncultured Gemmatimonadaceae bacterium
GGGCATCGTGGCGTCCATGCAGCCGCTGCACGCCACCGAAGACATGAACTTCGCCGAGGCTAGAATGGGGTCGGAGCGTCTGACGCGTGCCTACATCTGGAGCGACCTCATCGATCTCGGCGTGCACGTGCCCACGGGCACGGACTATTCCGTGTCGCCATACAATCCCTTCTACACCCTCCACGCCGCCATCACTCGGCAGGACCGGGACAACAACCCACCGGGGGGCTGGATCCCCGAGCAAGCCATGACCCGGGAGGAGGCGCTGCGAGCCGCGACCATAGAGGGGGCGTACACAATGTTTGCGGAAGACGACCTCGGCTCAATCGAGGTTGGGAAGCTGGCTGACTTCGTCGTGATCCCGGTTGACTACATGACGGTACCAGCCGAGGACATTTGGAGGATCGAGCCCGACATGACGGTCATCGGTGGCGAGGCGGTCTACACCAGACCGGTGGGAGTGGGAAGCTGAAGGTGTTTTGGGCTTGGCGATGTCGGCCCGTGGAGAGATTTCGCAGCAGCATCCATTGCACTTGGCGCAGAGCGATTGTGTGCCATATGTTTGGGGGGTAGAGTAGAGAACGCCGTGATACACGGGATCAACTAACGCGCACCGGGGAAAACGGGTGAGAAGAAAATTTGAGTGGATTGCGGGGCTCCGGAACGTTTTGTTGGCGGGACTCATGTGTTGCATGTTGGTATCTTGCGGCGACTCAGATGACAGCGTCTCCCCGACGCCCCTTCCAACGGTGACATCACTATCCGACTTGTTCGGACAAGTGCTCTTGGATGCTAACGGCGATACCGTGCAGACCGCGACCATCGAAGACAAATCAGTCGTCGCTATCTACTTCGAGGGCTATTGGTGCACTGCGTGCGCGGCGTTCACTCCGCTGCTGTTGAGCGTATATGAAGAGCTTACTTTGGACGGGAAGTCGTTTGAGGTCGTGCTCGTCAGCTTCGCTGTCGACAGAGCAGAATTGCTCGGACACATGGACGCAATGGACATGCTTTGGTTGGCGGTTCCACCTGAAGGTGGGATAGTCGATGCCCTGGCGCAACGATACGCTGTCCAGTTCATTCCGACGCTAGTTGTGGTAGACGGCGATGGGAATACCATAACCCTGAGCGGCCGCGACGATCTTGCTGTCAAAGGCGCTCAAGCCTACGATGACTGGCTGGCTAGCGTCGGCGGGAACTGAGCATATCAGCACCATGAACAGCCACGGCCGACCGTGCCGCTGACCACGCGAATCCTCATCGCCCTCGTGGCCGGCCTTGTCGTCGGCGTATTCGTATCGTGGAATCAAAACCACGCATTGCTTACCGGGGTCGCATGGGTCGAGCCGATCGGTACGCTTTGGGTTAACGCGATCCGAATGACGGTAATACCGCTGGTGGTATCGCTGCTCGTCACCGGCCTTGCGTCGACGTCGGCAGGGCGAGCTGCGCGGATTGGCGGGCGCACGCTCGCAATCTTCGTCGCATTGGTGACATTCAGTTCACTGGTCGCCGCTATCTTTGCGCCGCCCCTCTTGTCGATGGCGTCGTTCAGGGCCGATGCCTTTGCTGCGCTACGCGAGTCTACATCGGCTACACAGGTAGAGTTGCTGCCGTTCCGGGATTGGATCGTAGAACTGATCCCTGCAAACCCGGTTCGTGCCGCCGCCGACGGAGCGATGCTGCCTCTCGTGGTCTTCTCGGTCATCTTCGCGATGGCGATCACTCGGCTCGCGGAGAATCATAAGAAGACACTGGTTGATTTCTTTGAGGCGCTCACTCGCACAATGCTGGTAATCATCGAGTGGATACTGCTCGTAGCTCCGATCGGTGTGTTCTGCCTGGTCGTTCCAATCGCGGCCCAGACCGGAGTTGATCTCGTCGGGGCAATGGGAGCATTTCTGCTCATCGCGTGTGGTCTGGTGTTGGTAACGTGGGTGGCCCTCTACCCATTGGCAGTTTTAGTGGGGCGAATACCACTCGGCAAGTTCACACGTGCATTGATATCGCCGCAGACAATCGGCTTCAGCACACGCTCATCTCTTGCCTCGCTGCCCGCTCAGCTCGAAGCGGCCAATGATGATCTAGAGCTGCCGGAGAGGGTTACTGCCATCGTTTTACCTGTCGCGGTAGCGCTGCTTAAGTACTCCGCACCCACAGCGCGTATCACCGGCACTTTCTTCATCGCACGGCTATACGGAATTGAACTCGGAGTGATGGAGATCGCTGCCATCACGGCCGCGATCGGCGCGCTCAGCTTCTACTCGCCCGGCATTCCGAGCAGCGGATTATTGATAATGACGCCGATATACTTGGCGTTCGGACTGCCTGTGGAAGGAATCGGGCTGCTCATCGCACTCGATGTGGTTGTGGACATGTTCATCACTGCCGCAAACGTAACGGCCGATATGACCGTAGCCGTGCTGATCGCGCGGTTCGGAGGGGCGGAGGAAGTAGTGGTCACCCCCAAAAAAGCGATGACGGAACCGTTCAGGTTGCAGTAGGAGATCGTATCAGTCCAGAACTCGCTCGCCCGGATTATCCATGCAGGGAGTATCCCATCTCCCGGTCTCCATTTCGTTCTGCCTGACGCATCTCTCGACCGCCAATTCGCACGCCCGCATATGTTCTTCAGAGATCTCTCTGCGGGGTTGATGAACAACAGCTTGCAGCGTTGGCAGCAATGCCTGAGCGAGATCTACCTTCAACGATTCTTCGCATCCACAGCAATACTCATTGACGAGGTACAGCACACGCTCGCGAGGCGTACCATGCATCATCAGGAACCTCGCTGGAAGCGCTCTTGCGAACTCTTTGTATGCTTCGCCCCGCCTGTCTCCCCCCTTGCGACGTTCGACTCTGGACCATCGTCGTGCACTGCGACGCTCATTGCTTATGCGACTGTTCGGTTCGGGCATGAATGCCTCCTGCGATCTCACGTTTCTCATAACTCCAAAAAGTGTCTCTTGCAAGGGGTGGAGGAGGGTGGAATTGAAAAGGAGTCCGTTGAAAGTGCGAAGAGGAGGTGGCTGAGGAGTCAGGGATTGATACGGCGCAGCGTCGAACTTGTAACTAGTCGGTGCCGAGAACATCTTGACTCGACGTAAACCAGGCGATT
>CAYTDU010000765.1:0-3117 GCA_964436395.1 uncultured Gemmatimonadaceae bacterium
GATTTACGCAGCGCGACTTCCGCTTCGCGGCGCTCGGTGATATCGGAGAAAGTCGCAAAGACGCGGTACGGCCGGTCTTCTCCGGTTCTGAACTCCGGCACGGCGTTGACCAGAATCCAACGGTGTTGCCCGGACGAGATGGTGTCCGGTCCAAGCACAAACCTGTCCAGCGTGATGGTGTCGGTTGTGAGCGTGCCTGCCATCATTAGGCCCGGCACACTCCCGTCTATGGCTGGCATGGATAATGTCAGAGTTCCATCGTGACGAATCGAATCGCTGAAGTGTGCGTAGCGACCTGGATCCTGGCCAACGTTGCCAGAGAAATAGTGGGACAACCTACCGAAATAATGTGCATCAGTCACTGAGTCGATGGTCACTGTGATACTGAGTCCAGGCATTCGCTGAGGTGGAATTCTGTTGAGTACCCAAGCCCCCTGAAGAGATGCCGCCAGGCTGCTTTCCGGCTGTGAAGCTGCGACTGCCTCGGTGGCTGGATGAGTAGTATCTGTTGTGGCAATCGTAGTGTCAGCACCGCCGCGGCCACACGCACCGAGCGTGATACAGAGTAACGTGGCGGTCATGCATCGGCATCTGGGCATACGTTACACACCTCCAATTTGGAAATTATAACGGATACCTCCTCAACTCGAGCCGCGCGTGCTTTTCTTGCCTCACTTGCCGCATAGCCCACAAATTCCTCCGCAATGAGTGCACCCTTGCGACATCACAGTCCATCAGCCACCATTCGCCCGAGACCGCAGATTCCACTGGTTCGGTATTTAGGAGGCCATCCATGACTCGCCTCAGTTTGTCGCTGATTCTCGCTACTATCTTGGTGCTGGCGGTGCTTGCCACACCTGTGAATGCACAGCAATTCGAGCTCACGGTGCAAAACATCATGCGCGGCCCCGAGCTGTTGGGCACCAGCCCGCAATCGATGGGTGGTGGTGGGTACTATCGAGGCGGACCGACGCACACGTGGTCACCCGACAGCCGCTACGTCTACTTCAGGTGGGAACAACCGGGCGTCGATACTGCGGCCACGGTATACCGCGTCAACCCGAGAGACGGAGAGCTAGAGCGGTTCCCGGGCGTCGACGAGGACACCTTGCTGGTTGGCCCCGCCGAATGGTCGCCAGACCGCAGCCAGGCGGTTTTCTCACGTGACGGGGATCTTTTTCTCTGGTCGAATCGCGGCACCCGCTATCTCACCCGCGGTGCAGGTTCAGAGCGTAATCCGAAGTGGTCTGCGGATGGGAACACCGTCTTCTTCCAGCGTGACGGCAATGTCTTTGCGCTCGAACTCGAGACCTCGGGGCTGCGCCAGCTGACCGACATCCGCCGAGGCGACCCGCCCCAGCAACGAGAGCAGCAGCGCTCTGAGCAGCGAGAGTTCTTGGCCCAGCAGGAACGGCGTCTGTTTCAATTCATTCGCGACGGCGAATTCGAGAATCAGCCGTGGGGCCGAGGCGCACCCGCACCAGATTCGACGAAGCCGCAACCTTTCTATCCCGGTCAGAACAAGTCGGTACAGGGGCTGCAAGTGACGCCGGATGGTCTGTTTGTGTTGATGACAGTGGGCGAGCAGCCTAAAGATGCCCGCAGGCTCGAGATGCCTGTATGGATAACAGATGAAGGTTACGTGGAGACCTACACCGGCCGGACCAAGGTGGGTGACGAACAGGGTACATCGCGTGCGGCCATTCTCGAGGTTGCCACAGGCAAGGTGACGTTCGTAGGTGACAGTATTGGAGATGGTGACCGTTCAATTCGCGGCGTAGCGTTGTCGCCGAATTCGGGTCATGCGCTCCTGCGAGTGGACACCGATGACCGGGAGGATCGTTGGTATGTCGTGGTCGATCTGCCGAGCATGGAAACGAGGATAGTCGACCATCTGCATGACGATGCCTGGATAGGCGGCCCGGTCTCATACACCGCCGGATTTCTCCCCGATGGTGAGACCGTCTACTTCGGATCGGAGCGAACAGGTTGGGCGCATCTATACACTGTTCCCGTCTCTGGCAGCGAAGCCACGGCGCTCACAAGTGGCGAGTGGGAGGTCTTGGGGGCAAGCCTTTCTCCCGACGGCGAGACTTGGTATCTCACGACCAACAGAGAGAGCTTCGCGGAGGTCCATTTCTACACCATGCCGGTAGGCGGTGGTGAGATGACGCTGGTGACCTCAGCCGTGGGTCGGCAAGATGCAAGCGTGTCGCCGGACGGGCGCTGGCTCGCGATTGCACACTCGGAGGCGAATCATCCGGCCGAGTTGTATATCCAGGAGAACAGACCTGACCGCGAGATGCGGAAGATAACAGAGAGTACCACCGAGGAATGGCGCCGCGGAGATTGGATCAAGCCGGAGATCGTGATGGTCAGGGCTCGTGATGGTGTTGAGGTTCCGGCTCGGCTATACCGGCCGACTGCGGAGATCGCCCCAGAAGGCCGGCGGCCGGCGGTTATCTTCGTACACGGGGCGGGATACCTGCAAAACGTCCACAATTGGTGGTCCAGCTACTACCGCGAATACATGTTTCACCACCTGCTCGCATCAAAGGGCTACACCGTGTTGGATATGGACTATCGCGGTAGCGCCGGTCACGGGCGTGACTGGCGAACGGCGATCTACCGGCACATGGGCGGAACAGACCTCACCGATCAGGTCGATGGTGCCAGATGGTTGGTGGACAACATGGGAGTAGATGCAAGGCGAATCGGGATTTACGGAGGAAGTTACGGCGGGTTCATCACGCTCATGGCGATGTTCACCACACCGGGGGTCTTTGAAGCCGGCGCAGCTCTCAGGCCCGTTACCGACTGGGCCCACTACAACCACGGCTACACGTCGAACATACTCAACGAACCCCATGCTGATTCATTGGCGTACCAACGTTCTTCCCCGATTTACTTCGCGGAGGGATTGGAAGGACACCTGTTGATGTGCCACGGGATGCTGGACGACAACGTGTTGTTCTACGACACGGTTCGTCTGGCCCAACGTCTCATCGAACTTGGCAAGGAAAACTGGGAAGTTGCGATGTATCCAGTGGAGCGTCACGGGTTCCAACAGTCCTATAGCTGGACGGATGAATACAGAAGGATTCTGAAGCTGTTTGA
>CAYTDU010000766.1:0-3116 GCA_964436395.1 uncultured Gemmatimonadaceae bacterium
CTCTCACTAGGGAAACGGTGAATGAATACAGCTTGCTGTACCGGTGGGAAGGCTCCGATCCTAACCTCGAGCCCATCGCGATGCTGGCGCATATGGACGTAGTTCCTGTTGAGCCGGGTACCGAAGACACTTGGACTCACGGAGCATATGAAGGCCGGATTGAGGATGGTTTTGTCTGGGGCAGGGGGGCGTTGGATATGAAGAACATCCTCATTGGCAGTATGGAAGCGGCGGAGATGCTGGTGTCTGACGGATTCCAGCCTCGGCGCACCATCTACTTTGCGTTCGGGCACGACGAGGAGATAGGCGGGCAAAACGGCGCAGTCGCGATAGCAGCGTTACTGCAGTCACGCGGCGTTACACTCGACCATGTCTTGGATGAAGGCGGTGCAATTGCCGATGGGCTGGTACCTGGGATTGATGGTACGGTTGCGTTGGTCGGAGTAGCTGAGAAGGGATTTGCCAGCGTGGAGTTGCTGGTAGAGACAACCGGGGGCCACTCGTCAATGCCTCCGGCCCAAACAGCAGTAGGAATCCTCAGCGCTGGTATTCAGCGACTCGAAGCAAACCAAATGCCCCTTTCCTATTCTGGTGCAACCGAAGCGATGTTCGACTACATCGGCCCCGAAATGGGATTTGGACCCAAACTGTTCGTTGCAAACCGGTGGCTTTTCGGCGGCCTGTTGAAGCGGATGTTCGGATCTTCACCCGAGGGATCGGCGATGCTGCGAACCACCACCGCGCCCACCATATTCCAGGCAGGTGTCAAGGCCAACGTCCTACCGTCCACGGCTAGGGCCGTTGTGAATCACAGGATTTTGTCTGGAGAGACCTCTGCCGACGTATTGGGGCACGATCGCAGAACCATCAGCGACTCTCGCATTCAAGTGGACCTCGTGGACGGGGTCGTGTCCGAGCCGACACCCGTCTCGGATGTGGACTCAGAGAGTTTTCTAACGCTGAGCCGCACCATCCGTGAAGTCTTTCCAGGTGCTGTGGTATCTCCTTATCTCGTCGTGGGGGGGACTGACTCGAGGCACTACGCAGGTGTGGCACGTAACGTCTATCGTTTCAGTGGCACATTGGTCGGAGCAGACGACCTGGGCAGGATACACGGTACCGATGAGAGAGTTGCCGTGGAAGCGTATGCGGACCTGGTCAGGTTCTTTATTCGGTATCTTCAAAATACCGCTCTATGAGCCGCATGTACGCTAGCTGTTGGATGGTACGATGACCTGGTCAGGTGTGATAAATGCTTATCGCGAGCACCTCCCGCTCAGTGATGATGTTGAACCCGTGACGCTGTTGGAGGGAAACACGCCCCTACTGGAGGCTCAGAGATTAGCACGTGTGCTGGGCATCGGGGGCCGAGTATTGCTCAAATACGAAGGTGCAAACCCCACTGGGTCGTTCAAAGACAGGGGCATGACAGTGGCGATCAGCGTTGCGGCTGCGTCGGATGCGAGCGCAGTGATATGCGCTTCAACCGGCAACACCTCTGCTTCCGCTGCCGCGTACGCTGCCAGGGCTGGTATCAGAGCGTTTGTCGTGATTCCTGAAGGGAAAATCGCCCTCGGTAAACTGAGCCAGGCCGTCATGCATGGCGCCACGGTTGTCGCAATTGACGGCGGGTTCGATGCAGCACTGGAAATCGTGACTGGAATAGCAAAGTCCAGCAATGTGATCGTGGTCAATTCGATAAACCCTTATAGACTCCAAGGACAAAAGACGGCGGCATTCGAAATATGTGACGTACTTGGCACCGCGCCCGACTACCACTTTTTACCGGTCGGGAACGCCGGCAACATCACGGCGTATTGGATGGGCTACTGCGAATATAGGGAAACGGGGGTAACGAGTTCCCGTCCACACATGATGGGTTTTCAGGCGGCCGGTGCAGCACCGTTGGTGAGAGGTTCAGTGGTTGATTCTCCGGAGACGGTCGCGACGGCAATCCGAATCGGGAACCCTGCGAGTTGGCAAGGCGCCGAGACCGCGCGAGACGAGTCAGGAGGTGTCATCGAGGCGGTTACCGATGAGGAAATCCTAGATGCGTACCGGCTTCTCGCGTCACTCGAAGGGATCTTCGTGGAGCCGGCTTCGGCGGCCTCCATCGCCGGTCTCAAGAAGTTGAGTGCCGAAAATCGGTTGCCGCCAAACTGCACGATCGTGTGCACGGTTACCGGGCACGGCCTCAAGGACCCCACGGTAGCCACGGAGAACTCGCCGCCTCCCGTGAAAGCTCCGGCAGACCTACAGGCCGTTCGGAAGATTCTCGCGATCTGAGGTGGAGAGCGAATGAGACTAGCTGTTTGTGAAGCTCCGGCAGTACTGCTTGCCGGCGATGCGGCTTGGGATCGTCTGACCGAAAGTGTAACAGCTTCGGCACCCGACATCTTTCTACTCAATGAGCTGCCTTTTGGAAGCTGGGTGTCCGTAGGCCGTGATCCTGAAACTGATGCGTTGATCGAGAATCACCGGCATCACGCAGAGGGACTCGAACGACTGGCTGACCTGAGTGCACCAACCGTCTTGGGGACCTACCCAACAATCGCACACTCAAAAAGCGTCAACCAGGCGTTCGTATGGACTGCGGATTCAGGAGTGACCCCAGTTCACACCAAACAGTTCTTCCCCAATGAGCACGGCTTCTTCGAGTCTACGTGGTTCAGCCGAGGCACTCAGAAGTTCGGTATAGGTGAAGCTGGGAGAGTCAGGGTAGGCTTTCTCATCTGTACCGACGTGATGTTCAACGAGTGGGCGCGTCATTACGGTCGAAACGGCGCTCAACTAATTGCGGTTCCGCGCGCAACGCCTGTCGGTTCCGAGCATCGTTGGAAGACGATGTGTGCAGCAGCGGCGATTGTCTCGGGCTGCTATGTAGCTAGCTCAAACCGCACTGGGGTCGACGAGTCCGGGCTGGAATTCGCCGGGAAGGGTTGGATCATAAACCCGGTAGGCGACATAATCGCGGAGACCTCACCTGAACAACCGGTCGTGACCGCGGAACTCGACTTGTCATTGGTCGATAAGGCTCAGGGGGAGTATCCGTGTTATGTGGAGGAACTCGAATAGGGATCTAAGACCACCCCGCCTGGCGGGAATAGCGGCATAGG
>CAYTDU010000767.1:0-3116 GCA_964436395.1 uncultured Gemmatimonadaceae bacterium
AAGCGCCCAACTGGTGGAGTTTCGGGTGGTACGACCGCGTCCGCTGCGAACTCGATCCTCTGCGTCAACGATCCGATTTCCAGGAGTTTCTGAGGCCGAAGGGGTGACGCCCAGTCCACGTTCTCAGTGAGATTCGGCGCCACCAGATGCCGCAGGATTGTGAAAACCGCGCGCCCTACCTCCCCGGCTCCACGCAATAACCGCTCACCACGATCTTCTCGGTCTGACCGATAAAGGCCCATCCGGTTTCCGTCACCACTGTAACGCCTGTGAGGTCGGCACCGTCACACTGTTGGAGGAGATCGTCCAGTAAATCACTTGCTGTTTCCGCCGGAAGTGGCGAAAGCCACAGGGCACTAAACGTCGATGCCTCTGCTGTGACGCGTCTACCAGGTTGAGTTACTACGGTCGAAGTAACCGGCAGTGTTATGCAACCGGTTAGAATCACGACCCCGAGAAGTGCTGCTGCCAGAATTGTCTTTCTCACGTGTGGCTCCTTGTCGGAAGAGCATTTCGCATCGCCCTTCGGCGTGAACGGGATGCCGCCGCACACTCACGCCGTAGACCATAGGTACAACGAATGGCGCAGCGTCTTTCTGCCAAATGCGTGCCACTAGAAAAGCCGTGTATGTATTGCGGTCTTCCGAAATTGGCACCCTCGTACCGTCCTCAACGGGAGAGAGCCAGGAGAGAATTCGGGCCACCCACCGATGGCGTGTGACCCGACGCTATTGCCATGCAGAGGGTGGTTTCAGAGTCCGCCCAGCCCGCGCAGACTCAGTTGCGCGCTGATTCCAAACCTCTGGTAGAAGTCGTTGCGGAAACCGGTCTCGCTGCGAGACCATTCGGCTCGCAGCGAAACAGTATGAGCGGCGCTGACAGGACGCGTGAGTTGCAGGACCACAATGCTTCCAGTGTCTTGGTCCGAGGGCGCCACACGCGCGTCTTCTGGTCCGGGATTCAGGTAGTTCCTGTGCGCAAGGGCGCCGTACGCCTGAATCGAGCCACCTCGCCAGGGTGCCGCAAAAACCACCGCGGCCCGCCCCGACCGGTAGTCGTACGCCGGCAGCCGAGAGTCGTTCCAGGCCACACCTACCGACAGCCGAAACACCACAGCCCCCTCGAGAGACCAATCGGCTCCCGCGCCCAGGCGTGTATCCAGCCTGCGCACATCAACGTACTGGGAGAATCGGGAACGCGACGCCATGAGAGAGAGCCTCCCAAACCCCGAGGCCCCGTGCCGTGTCAATGCCCCGTAGGCGTTCACGCCCTCGCGATCGAGAACCTGCCAATCGTCCGGCTCATAGCGTACGAGGTCGCCTCCACCTCCAAGCTCCACGTCCCAGCTGGGGTGGAGAGCAATGGCCGCACGGCTGGTCAAACCTCCCTCCAGCCGTCCCGGTTCGAGGTAGGCAGGCAGGGGCAGAGGTTCTGACAGGTAGCGCCCCTTCTGCCACGACACAACCTGCCAGCGCACCCGACCATCTCCCGCGGACCCCAACAGGTTCTCCCACACCTCACCGACAATTTCGGTCGAAGAGCCTGGCTCGAGCTGTACTGACCTCCCACCCAACCGCGGCTCGAACGTGAGCTGCAATCCTCGGCCGAGGTCGAGGGGCAGGAGAAATGACGAACCAGCCTTGAGCCTATACCCAGTGTTCCCTCCCCCTTCGTCCCGGAAGGTCAAGAGTGAAGCCTCGATATTCAAATCGCGCGTCACGATCCCGTCGTCCCCGTGATCCGCCACTTCGGCATATGATTCGGAGACGCCGCGATGGCTCGCCAGTTGCTCCCCAAGCCGATTCAACGAGGCCAAGTCAATCGGCGTAGTGCCCCCAAGTCGGTCTTCGCCCGCGGCTCCCGACCGAAAGTGCTCCATGGGCAAGTCACCCGGGGAGGCAGCGGTTGGCGAAGTCGGTATCTCACATGCACCACAGCCCGACCCGGGGTCCGTGCCCGAACCGGCGTCGGACCTAGCGGACGGCGGCATGCCTGTCTCGTCGAAGAGCCGGAGGTTCCCCAAGAAGAGCCTGAGCTCATCCTGAAGTCGACTCAGTGTGCGGAGGTCGGCACGCTCGTCGGCCACGATCCGCGCGAGGGCGCCGAGTGTGGCCGCCTCCGAGGCGAACAGCGTTGCGGTTGTTACAGGAGCTTCCGAGCTTCGGAGTTCTTCGATCTCCGCCTGCAACGCCTGGCGCCTTTGCCCCACCGGTTCTCGTGCGGCTTGGGCTTCCAGGGCTCTGATCAGATTGCCCCTCGCTTGGCGGGCCGTTGGTGCCGCCTCATCGATGTATTGGTCCAGGGTCTCAATGCTGTCAGACAAGTATTGGATCTCGCCCAGGAGCGCGGTCCTCTGCCCTCCAGCATCATCAGACATGGTTACGATTTCGCGTGCCGTGTTCAGGAACTCAAAGACAGCCCCATCTCGATAGTCGAGCAACATACGCTCGCGCTCGAGTTCAAACGCATGCGTGAACCGAAGAGTACTCAGGTCTGTAGTGGTCTGTGCGAGACTCGGCGCCCATTGCCAAGCAACCAGGAAGACAACGACTAGCGGCAACCGTGCACGGGGCATGACGAACCTTCCTCCCAATCTCCTCATCGCCAAACAGTTCGAAATGTAAGATGGGTTCACGAGTGGTAAAAGGCAGTCGTGTGCAAACAAGAGCGTGTGAGACGTCCTCTGAAGAGATAGCCGTCCGACAATCACAACCGCGGTTCGAGGTGAATCAATATGACGTCGAAGCACCTAAACACAGGATTCCTAGCTCTGTTAGCTCTCGTATTCACCGTGGCTTTGACATACGCATCGGTGCAACTGCCTAGGAATGTGAGTGCGATATTGATCGATGCGTTCGGAGAGGCAGGCGAGACCGTCGACCATGCCACGGGACTCAGCGAGAACTTCCTCGGCTCCTATCACATACGAGTACTCGGCTACGCGAGTATGATCACGATCATCTCACTCATAGGAGTCGGGCTGATCACAAAGAAATCACGGTGGGCAGCCGCCGGTGCAGTCGCCCTTTTCCTGCCGGTGTTCGGCCACTTCGCACTCAGCATGTCGATGCCGGCCGGGTTGGCCGATCCTCGCGGGTTGTCGCGGATGGCGATGA
>CAYTDU010000768.1:0-3109 GCA_964436395.1 uncultured Gemmatimonadaceae bacterium
TCCGCCGAGACGGTGGAAGTCGGCAGCGAGTACAGCTTCGGCATAGGACCACACCTAAATCCCCAGGCGTCCGCCGCCTCAGCGGACGGCTGGGTTGCGCAGGTGTGCCGATTTCAACTCAGATTCCCACTTTCCACCCAGACATCTATCCTTCTGGCCCATCGAGCGCCCCCAAAACCTCACATATCCCCCTCCCGATGCCTGGACAGGTTCTTTTCAAACCCGCATACTTGGCAGGGGTGAAAGCATTGTTCGATTGAGTGAGGCGTTCTTCAATCTTCTATCCAAAGTTGGTGAGGAAAGAAAGATGTTGCTCGATTGGGCCATGTCCCTGACCGCCAAGCCCCAGCCACGTTATGGTGGCTGGGGCAAACCCAGCATCGGCGTCGGTCTTGCCGTCCTGATTATCGCTGTCCTCGGTTGTTCTGACTCGCTGACCGAGCGGGGGGAAACAGTCCATCCGGTAGCATCCGATCTCGCGTCGAGTCGATTCCCGCAGTTCCTGCGCAGCGACACGGCATCCACCGAGGAGGTCAGGTTTCTCGAATCCTTATCGAGGCCCTTGAGCTCCTCCGCGATCGGTGTTCTCGACGGTAATCCAGATCTCATCTTTGGCAGGCTGGCCGGTGCCGTGATCGTTCGGGACACCAGGGGCGAACGCAGGTTGATCCTCCTTGATATCGCCACAGCGGAGATTCTCCTCTTCACCATGGACGGCCGCCCGATGGCCCGAGCAGGCGGCTTTGGAGAGGGACCCGGAGAGATCGCGTCGCCAGCCTCATTAGGATCGGGCAGGATGCCAGGCGAGATCGTGGTAGCTGACCACTTCGGTAAGCTTCATACCTTCCGGATTGAAGCCGACAGTCTGGTGTACTCCAGCCGCTTGAATATTGGGATTCCTATTGATATGGGGTGCATGGTGGGCCCGCAGTGGGTCGTCATGACTGCGGGAACGGCGAGGGACACCCTTGCTTCCGCCAATCCGACGCTCTTTCTCGTCGATACGGCCGGGGCGGTGCCCCAGGGATTCGGAGTCCCCTATTACAGCAGGGATCCCATCGCTCGGTACTGGTACTCGGCGGGGCATCTCGAATGTAGCGCTGAAGCAAAAATGGTGTTTGCGGCGTACATGCGGTTGGGGGAGGTTCATGCATTCTCAGCCGAAGGGAACCGGATTTGGATCCGCCGTATTCCCGGATTCTCCCTGGTAAGCTCGTTTTACAATAGCCGTAGCCGTGCTTTTGCCTACGATCAAAACTACCGTGGCGTTCTTGACATGATCGATGGCCTAGCGACGGTGGGTTCTCGCTTCTTGGCAGTACGCGTCCTCTCCACCGACTACAGTGAATCTCCGGCAGTGTCATCTGACCGCACCTTATGGATGAGGTCGCAAGATGGGGCGGTGTTGGGGTCCTTGCCCAAAGGGGTGAGTGTGTTAGGCGGCGACAATTCCCACGTCGTGCTGTATAGTGAGGACCCCTATCCGCGATTCGACGTGCGACCGCTTTCGTTGGTCTCAACGGCCTTCGGATCGATGCCCCCGAAGAGGAGGTCGTCGTTTTGATGCAGAATCTCGCCAGTGGCCAGGTCGATGAGACGCAACTCTCATCCTGGTTGCGTGACCATACTATCCAACGCTAACCCGAACGCCACAGCTATCGACCGGATTCTAGACCACCTAAGACGCCGCACCAAAACCTCACGCCGACGCGAACGCGCTCCGCCGAGACGGTGGAAGTCGGCAGCGAGTACAGCTTCGGCATAGGACCACACCAAAATCCCCAGGCGGCCGTCGCTTCTGACGGCCGTCGCTTCGGGGAGGCCTGGGTTGTTCAAGACCCGCGGCATCCAATGATCGCTAACCGAAATCGCCCTTCCCCAACTGAGAGAGCCGCCAGTCAAGCGTCGCCGACCCATAAGGAGCTTCTGGACACGTTTGTTGCGGGCCGGCATACCTGGAGGGAGTGAAAGCAAACCCCTATTCTGATCACCCACATGGGCTCGTAGTCTAGCTGCCACGAAGCTACACCGCGAAGAGTCCGTGGGTCCAATGGCAAGTAAGTGGCGCTCATCGCTACTCGCAATATTAGTATGCTCTTTGCTTTGCCCGCGAATGATCGTGAGATGGCACGCGCTGTCCTCTCGCGGTATCATTCCGCCCGACATGGAGTTGTTTTGTGGGGTGGCACAAGTAGCTGCATGACATATGGTTATCCGTTGTCGACGTCTGGTGGCACAACTGTTGCCGCTTCAACCCGGTGACTCGATCCAACAAGCAGGTCCTTTAGAAACCTTCGGTGTTGAGGAGTTGCTCGTGCATGGACTGAACCGCATCCGGCCGTACATGCGTGAGTTGCTCCCGCGGACGGCGTGGAGCGCGGCGCTGTTGAGTTCGTTCATTGTCGTAGGTTTGACCGGGCAACAGGGTAACGTCACGCTTCGCGGCTCCGTGCGGGATTCCGCCACTTCGGCCCCTGTTGCCGGTGCGGCCGTACTTTTTGACGGCGCCACGCTTCCTCTCACCACCGACTCGTCGGGCTGCTTCACGGTCGGCGGTATCGACCGCGGCGTACGCATTCTGCTGCTGATGAAGACAGGCTACTCGCCGCGCACCGTTCCCATCGCGGACTCGCGCGGTGAGACGGATACTCTGGATATCGGCACCGTGCTCATGTCTCCTGGAGCAGCACCGACAGGCAGGATCGTCGGAACCGTCATCGACAGCATGACAACGTATCCGGTAGCCTGGGCCGAAGTGGTAGTCAACGGCGAGACGATGGCGCTGACCAATCTCGGCGGTTTCTTCGAGATACCCTCAGCACAGCTGGTTTGGGGATCCAACCTCCTGAGGGTTCGGCGGATGGGATACGCGCCGCTGGATGCGGAGATATGGACCGCAGCGCAAGAACCCAGCTTCTCGTTCGAGATAAAACTCATTCCCCTTGCACTCCCGATGGCGGAGATCGTGGTGGAAGGAGAGCGCACCACCTATCACTTCGGGCAGGTGCGTGATTTTGTACGGCGCAGCAAGGCCGGGCTAGGCCACTACGTCACGCGGCAGGACATCGAAAAGAAGCAGCCACTGGTGATCACAGATCTCATTGCGAGG
>CAYTDU010000769.1:0-3108 GCA_964436395.1 uncultured Gemmatimonadaceae bacterium
CAAAATCGAATCGCGAAGCTAGTATCACATAGACTTGTGGGTAATAGAAAGGTGGTGCTGTGCAGGGTTGGGTACCGCTTATCTTCTTAAAGTCACTTCTTGTCGGTTTTGAAACCTCGCCGGAATCTGCAGGTCCATGCCGGTAACCGAGAGCGAGCCTTCGGCCTCGCCAGTCGCCACTGACGCGAGCATAACGCGGCGCGTCGTGTCCCACACGTAGAGGCGAGTCGACTCACCTTCCAGCATCAGGTCCATCTCTGCAGGCGCACCTGCGGGTGCCCCACTGCCTTCAATCTCGAGTGACCCTTCCGCTACGATCAAACGTGCTGTTCTGCCGTTCCAGACCGTGTCACCCGCGAACCTCGCCGTACCAACGAACGTGGATGTCAGACGCACCGCGGCATCCGAGACTACGGTTGACGTCACCGGCCACGATTCCGCGTCTCCGGACCCAACTGGCGGAAGCGGAACGAGTAGTTCGGTAAGCAGGGCTGCGGGATCGAGATTGTCCGACAGCCTCCCTGAGACCCGAGGAGAGTCGGCTATCGAGATGAGGCCGACGTCTGACAAAGTGCCAGTGAAAGGTTTCCCCAAGATACCTTCCGCACTGACGGTTCCGCCGCCGAGACTGCCCTCGGCTCGCACCTCCAAGGCCTCGAACGTCGCGGAGATCCCCCAACCGTTTCCCGACCTCTCACCGATCTCGAGCGACACAGATGCCTCGGAGTCGGTTTCGGACGTCATCCTGCCCATCGGAGTTTGCGCGAATACATCCCCCGACACAGAGACGTCGTAGAGAAGTGGAGCCTCGCTCGGTCGAAACTCGAACGCCGAGCCTGCTGTAGCACCAGCGCAGGCTGTCGCTAGGAGCGCAATTAGAGCGGAGGAGTATCGTGAAAGCAAAGGAACCTCCATTGGTAGGCGGGAATTCTTCAGCGTTCGCTCACCAGGCGCTGAAGTCTGTCTCTGGCATCGGCGAAGGCAATCAGTTCGTCGTCGCCGTCTTTCCAGATATCCAGGAATCGAGAGTAGAATTCGGCGGCACCTTCCATGTCACCTTTGTCTTCGCGAATCCTACCGAGGTAGTAAAACGACAGGATCCACGGGTCCTGACCCTCCCAGCCGAGGGCCTTCATCTCAGATAGCTCCCGATACCTAGCCTCGGCCGCGTCGAGATCGCCGCTTGCGAAATACCCGTGTGCAAGCGCCTCGAGATAGAAGTTGTCGGACCGAAGTGCGTAGGCCATCTCGAACTGCTCATTTGCCTCGATGTGCGAGCCTTCTGCGGAAGCCACCTCTCCGCGAAGCAACGCAACTGCCGCCCTGTCGTTGGGGTTTCCCTCGTTCATTCTGGTTTCGGCGGCGTCCAACAATTGACGGGTCTCACCTAAGAGCCCGCTCCGTGCCAGCGCCTTACCCGCATAGGCAAGCCATATTGGCGAGATAGCGGGAGCCTGTGCGATATCCAAGACGCGGTCAACGTGGGTCCTGAACTCGCTGTCACCACCAATGGCTCGGTAAGCCTCCGCCAGGAACAGGCGGCTGCGCAACTCGCTCAGCGAGGAACTGATAGTCCTGTAGACGATGGTGGACTGCCGAAGCTGTTCTATTCCTTCGCGGTACTTGCCTGAGGAGAGAGCAAGCAGGCCGAGCGACCGAAGGCCTTGCGCCCTCTGTTGGTCCGACTCGGAGAGCATCAATTCGAACACAGCCCTGGCGCTGTCAATCGCACCCATCTCGGCGTAGTTGAATCCAAACTCGTGGTTCAGGTTGCCGCTCACACGCCAGGCCGGCAGAATCTCAAATGCCTTGTGGTAGTTCGACGACGCCTCCGCGTACCGGTCCTGCCTGGCGAGAACCGTAGCCAGGTTGATGTACCCCGCCGCATTCAAGGAGTCGAGAGCAATGACGTGTCTGAATGCCGCCTCTGCCTCCGGCCGCTGATCGGCGCCCAGGTACGCATACCCCACCCTGAACCATCCATCGAGGTCATCCTGGTATCGAACCAAAAAAACGTTGTATGCATCGATCGCGTCTTCCCGTTCGCCCCTCCAATTGTGAATCTCTGCCCTTATCCAGAGTCGCTCCCGCTCGGTGACGTGCTCTGACAACCTGAGCGCGGCATCGAAGTGAGGTTCGCCAGCCGGCCTGTTGTTCTGATAGTAATACACTGCTCCCAGGTCCTTGTGGGCAAGCGCGAAGTTGGAGTCCAGCTCCAGCGCTCTCCTGAACAGCGATGCGGCTTCTTCGTATCTCCGCTGTCCGAAATGAAAACGGCCTTCACTAAATGCGCGAAGTGCATCGAGCGACGGCGTTGTTGCTGCCACCAGTTCCACGTCCCGGCGTGCGACGGAGATCATTGACTCACCGAGGTCGCGGCGGAGTTTCTTCGCCAGCTTGTCCAGAGTTGGGAGAATCTCCGCCCTGCCACTGGCTCGCAACGACCGTGACTTGAGATCTTCACCTGTTGCTGGATCGACGATGCGTGTAGTCAAATCGTACACCGAATCCACTCGCCCAATGCTCGGTATGACGAGAATCCGGAGGTTCTCCCTCAATGCGACTTCGATCCCGATCTCCCGGTCGATGGTCTCCACACTGGGCCGCTCCATCCTCTGAAGCGTTTGAGCAATGCGGTTTTCGGGGAATACGTTCACGTGCTGTGACTGCTGCAGGCCCACTGTCAACGCGGTGTTGAGCGATTCGTCGAAGATCGAGTCGCCCGTCAAGTTCTCGAAGTCCGCAATCAGAATCCAGTCGTGCTCGTCGAAGTCGATTCCCGACATTGAGTAGAGTGCAGCCGCGCCGAATAGACTCACAATCACAATCGCGGCGGCGATCCACTTCGTGCGAGACCTGAGCCTCCCCTCACCCTCCTCCAGCACCAACGTCTCGCCGGTAGTTAGTTCTGTCTGTTTGAGCGCCTCAATGAACTGGTGGATCGTACCAAACCTGTCGGCGGGGTGCTTCTGGAGAGCTTTGGTTACCGCATAGTCAACGATAGGTGGCACCGTGTCGCGTTCTTCGCTGATCCGAGGCACCTCTTCCGACAGTTGCCGTGCCATTACGGCCTGCGGAGTTGGGGCCTCGAAGGGGGCAGTGCCGACG
>CAYTDU010000770.1:0-3108 GCA_964436395.1 uncultured Gemmatimonadaceae bacterium
CTCAATAGAGAACTTACACACCCTCCAACCCAAAATCCCAGTAAAGTCCCGCTAGGGAACCGGTAGCCGCGGTAGCCATGAGTATTCGTTTTCATCAGCGAAGTCTGGCGCGAAGCGGCTCGAGTTGACAATGCCTCGATCGCATACTAGAGCACCTGAAAACCCGCACTCAAGCATCACGACGTCGCCAACGAGCACCGCCGAGACGGTGGAAGTCGGCCGCGAGTACAGCCTCAGCCTAGAGTCACACCCTAACTCCCAGACGTCCGCCGCTTCTGGCGGCCGTCGCTACGGGAGTAGCTGGGTTGCGCAGCTGTCGCGATTCACCCTAAATCGCAACCCGATCGCGTCATCAAAAGCCGTCTGAGTCAACCACCAAGACATCAACAGACGCAAGCGCGCTGCTGAACAGTCCCAATCCCGGCGTGCATACTTGAGACGGGGGAAACCAAATTCCTATCGCGCAAAGTACGAGTCACCCCGCGCCTTCGACCTCTCGGCCACCTGTCCTCGAATCCTAAATCGAGGCTGCAAACTAAATTAGCAGAGTGACTGTCGGTTCAACTTTCGGCTTGTCTGGAGGCGGGCGACCGTCGACTATCTTTGCTGCGGTCGAACATCGACGGGTATTCGTTCCGCCACCGCATCAATCACCAACTGGGCGAGTTCCAACGCTCCGTCGGCTTCGGCCTTCGGCGGTTCGTTCATTTCTCCTGGGTAGCGGAATTTCCAAGCGTACTCAGTCAACGGCGCGGCACGCTTGAGCAGCTCTTCCATCGTGGGTTCTAGAGCGGAAAGTTGAGTACCCAGGTCGGCCAAGTCATGAGTCTTGCGAAACGGACGGTCGTGCCAGGTCAACAAGGTCTTGATGGCCTTCTCGACAGCCTGTTGACAATGAAATAGCGCGTCTCCGACGATTGGCGGGGTGGCGGCGAGGTCGACACGTGCGCTGCGTAAATCCATATGTGCCTTCTCGAGCCAGGCCCGCGCGTCGGCAACCTTCACTGGATCATGCGGCATGAAGCAAGCGTCCTTCCCGCACGATGGTTGCAGGGAGTGATGCGTTGAGATGAAGCCGAGCGTCGAAAGCGGAGCGAGTCCAGATGAGCACATCCACGGCCACGCCCACGCCCCAAAGCGCTTGATACGCCCTCCCTGCACTGCGAAGGGGCTCCGGTGTAGCGTCAGAGACCACGACCATGATATCCAAGTCGCTATCCTCATCAGAATCGCCGCGTGCGGTCGAACCGAAGAGATATATTTGCTCTGGCGAGTATACCTCGACAAGTCGCCGAACCACTTCGCGGAGTTTGTCGTGCTCGTCAGTGTTCATGTCGGAAACCATGGAACATTCGCCACAGCTGAGATTACCTCGCTGAATCGAAATAAGTATACGTATGTTGGCCTAACTGTCCACACCGGTGGAATCTCCCCGCATCTGCAGAGTACTCTGCGGTAGGCTTCAGCACGGCGCTGGGGATACTGGCGCAAGGTGGTAGGCGAGGTAGTAGAGAAGTATCAGGCCTGCGGCATTCTCCTCGTAACCGATGGCGGTTTTCGTCCCGATGGGACGTTCGTCCATTTGCCGCTCCACGACGTCGCTACTCTCACCGAGGCCTTCCGCCGCGCGGTGCTCAAGATGTTTGTGAAACGCGAGCCGATGGACATCGACACGGCTCAAGGCATGCTCGCCTGGCCGCATGGAGTACGACGAACAACACAGTGCCGTCACCTACCACTCCGACAACCTCGATGTGGCGAGGAGATGCGGATCGTAGCGTTCATTACCGACCCAAAGACCATCGATCGCATACTAGAGCACCTGAAAACCCGCACTCAAGCATCACGACGTCGCCAACGAGCACCGCCGAGACGGTGGAAGTCGGCCGCGAGTACAGCCTCAGCCTAGAGTCACACCCTAACTCCCAGACGTCCGCCGCTTCTGGCGGCCGTCGCTACGGGAGTAGCTGGGTTGCGCAGCTGTCGCGATTCACCCTAAATCGCAACCCGATCGCGTCATCAAAAGCCGTCTGAGTCAACCACCAAGACATCAACAGACGCAAGCGCGCTGCTGAACAGTCCCAATCCCGGCGTGCATACTTGAGACGGGGGAAACCAAATTCCTATCGCGGCTAAGGTGCAACAAGCACGACAAGTTCAGCCTGCCTCGCCTAGGACTACTAACCGGATGTGTCGCGCGTACCGCCGTCGGAAGTGGGCGTGCTTACTCCTAGGGTCGATGAGTCCGCTAGGGGCTGAATAGAGTTGTCAGAGTGACCGACGCTTGTCTGACCCTGAATGCCGTCCATTCTGATGAAATCGAGACCGCCGGCCACATTTTCGAGGTCGACGTCGCTCAGCTCGTCGACTGTGAACTCGAAACCATGAGCCTCAGCGAAATCGACCAAATCCTTCTGCAGCGTCTCGTCTTCCGCAACCTTACGTAGAAATGCGCTGATCGCTTGCTTTGACATCGCGACCTCCGTTTTCGACTGAAGACTGTTCTTAATCTGCGGCCGATCCAACAGCCCCGCAACCGAGAATGGCAAGCCCAGCGGTATTGTCAACTTGGCCCGTTGCCGCGATTTGCGGGTGAAAACGAATACGAATGGATACCGAGTGGTGAACGAGGATTTAGGCTCCGGAACTTGATCATCCCACAGCCACCAGGTTTACAAAGCAGCTGTGGGTGCCCCGCTCCGGTTCTACTGACTGCAACCTACGCAGCTTACTGTCTCAGGTGAGATCTCCAGTTGGTGGTAGGGTATCGTGTCTCCACACGACGCGCAGTTTCCAAATTCACCATCGCGAATACGGCCCAGCGTGCTGAGTATTTGGGAGCGACGCTGTTGTAGACTATCGTAGAGTTGAGACGCGAGTTTGCCAGCCGCTATATGGTCCACTGAAGCATTGTAGCGCCCCGCGCATGCCGAGAGGGCTTGACCAGTCCACACTTCTGCCAACCCTCTCCTGACATCGGCTAGCTCAACTCCAAGCCTGTCGCGGATTCTGTCGATCTTCGCTGCGTTGAGAGCTTGATCGTAGGTTTTCCTTGCCGGCGCAGAGCGTCGGCGCGAGCCGAACGACGGAGGGTAAAGGAAGAAACAA
>CAYTDU010000771.1:0-3105 GCA_964436395.1 uncultured Gemmatimonadaceae bacterium
ATTGGACATTACGTCTCCCGCAAGTAGCCGCATGCTTCCCAATCCCTAGCTTTCACTGACGACTGAGTTCAACTTCTTCCGGATGTTCGACACCACTGCGTCCCTCACCCGCAACGCGCGAATCGCGCTGACCGTGCTTCTCGCGGTTTATGGATTCTTCTTGTTGAGAAGTCCTGAAACTTCGCACCTCATCGACAGCGTCAACCTGGCGATTCACGAGGCCGGCCACGTGTTCTTCGGGCCGTTTGGCGAGTTCATTGGATTCCTCGGCGGGACTCTGATGCAGCTCATCGTACCGCTGACCTTCATGGGTTACTTCCTCTATAGGCGAGACCAGTACGCAGCTTCGGTGCTGCTCTGGTGGGTTGGGCAAAATCTCTGGAACATCTCGGTCTACATCAAAGACGCACGCGCAATGGAACTGCCGCTCGTGGGTGGTGGGGTGCACGACTGGAGAGTAATCCTTGGAGAGACTGGTCTCCTACCTCGTGACCAAGAAATCGGTCAGGCCGTGTACGTTGTGGGAACGTTGTGCTACCTGGTGGCGATTGGGTGGGGAGTGGTGACATTGCTCGTTGACCGACCTCAGTCGGAGAGTACTTGAAGACCGGCACAAACCTCTGGTCGCAAGCCGCGGCTGTAGCCGCAAAGACACCCGAGTCTCGGAATCGGTACGTCGACTTCCTGCGCGCTCTCTCCATCTGTGCGGTTGTGTGCGGCCATTGGTTGGTTGCTGCGCCGCATGCGGTTGGGGACGAAATACTGCTCCAGAACATGCTCGAGTATCAGCCATGGACGCAGTGGCTCACATGGGTGTTCCAGGTCATGCCGGTGTTCTTCATCGTCGGTGGCTACTCGAATGGTGTCTCCTGGAACGCCGCGTTGAGAGACGGCAAGCCGTACGGTGAATGGCTCAGAGGTCGGTTGCAACGGCTAATCGGGCCGATGCTTCCATTGCTGGTCGTTTGGGTGTTGTTGGGCGCAGTTGGTCATCAGGTAGGTGTGAGCGTAGAGATGATCAAAGTAGCCTCGCAGATGGCTCTGATCCCGATCTGGTTCTTAGCCGTCTACGTGATGGTCTGTGTGGTGGTGCCATTTACGTACGCTGCGTGGCAGCGCTTCGGGATGTGGTCGTTCTTCGTCCTTGCGGCTGCAGTCGTGCTCGACGACACGCTCTTTTTCGCTGCGGATCTCCGCATTGTGGGCTGGTTCAACTACGGGTTTATCTGGCTTGCGGTGCATCAGTTCGGCTATGCCTGGCTCAATGGAAGAGTGAGTGGAGCCGCAAGGGCGCTGCCGTGGGCCTTGGGTGGGTTCGCCGTGTTGGTCGGGCTTGTCACGTTCGGCCCTCACCCGGTGAGTTTGGTCAGTGTTCCAGGAGAGACCGTAAGCAACTCTCTGCCGCCGAAACTCCCGCTTCTCGTACTCGGTATCGCTCAAGGCGGTTTGCTACTTTCGCTCGAGGGCCCCCTCAGGAGATGGCTAGCGCGTCCCGCACCATGGATTGCAACTGTGCTCGTCAACGGGATGATCATGACGGTATTCCTCTGGCACCTGACCGCCTCCAGCTTGGTGATTGGGGCTGTCTGGGTGCTCAATGGATTGGGCCTACATGCAGAACCAGGCAGCGGTTTTTGGTGGTTCTTTAGGCCGGCCTGGTTTTTGGTCTGCATCATTGCGTTGGCACTATTCTCCCTCGTGTTTGGACGATTCGAACGGGGGGGAGGATCGGTTGGGGTGGCTGCCTGGCGCTTGATAGTCGGAGCCATGCTGGTGTGCGGTGGGTTATCGCTGATTGCGTTGCATGGAATCGGAGGCGAGGGGTTCTTGGGCCTGCGGTGGTGGGTAGTGCTTCTGCCGTTCGCCGGAGCGGTATTGGCAAATATCAATCCGTTGCGGCGGACGGGGTGAAATGAATGCTGAATATCCAACAAGGAATGTCCAATATCCAAGTGCTGCTCCTGACGACCAGCGGATGGAGGAACCGGACCTTTCGGCGCGGTTATTTGATCATTGGGAATTCCGTGTTGGATATTGAACATTGGGCCCCCCCGAATCCTTTCATGAGGGCGGGCCGTAGTATTCTTCACAGGGATTAACAGACGAACCGGTTCTATTTGAAACCCCGTGGAAGGTTGGTTGAGCCATGGCATTTCGACGTGTACTCGTGATCGCTGCGCCAATAGCACTGGTTGCGGTCGCAATTGGTGCGGTATCTCAAAAGAGAGCACATAGGGACGTTCAGATCACTATTCAGCATGCAAAGACACCGATTTCGGTCCCCGCTCCTCCCGCTGTTGACGGAGCATTTGTGTCGCTCACGCGAATCCGCGATGACGAGACTGTCTCGCAGGGATTCAGCCTTTCAAAGCCTATGGACGTGCGGATCTATGCCGTGGGCGAGGGTACGGGCAACCAGATGCACGATTTTGGATGGATCGTGAATGCCTCTACTCGTGAGCCGGTGTGGCGAATGACCTATCGGGACACCGAACGGGCAGGTGGAGCGACCAAGAACCGGATGGTGAACGAGGTCGTCACACTCGATGCCGGCAACTACATCGTCTACTACATGACAGACGGATCCCATTCCTGGGACGATTGGAACTCGTCCCCGCCAAGTCACGAAGACGCATGGGGAATCACATTGGCTCCTGCGGGCGGCACAGCTGATTTGGAGCTGATTGACGAATACGACGTAAATGCCGATCCCGCGATCATTGCGCAGCTAATAGCCATTCGCGATGACGCCCATCGCAGCCAACGGTTCAATCTGGAGAACGAAACCGAGGCTCGGATCTACGCTCTTGGAGAGGGCGACGGCGGTGAGATGTACGACTACGCATGGATCGAAGATGCCACGAGCGGACGTGACTTGTGGGAGATGACGTATGGCGTCACCGAACATGCCGGTGGAGCTCGGAAGAACCGCATGTACAATGGCACGATCACGCTACCGGCAGGCGAGTACTTGTTGCGCTACGAGGCAGACGGCTCTCATTCATTGGAGGAGTGGAACTCAACTCCTCCGAACGATCCGTTCAGCTACGGGGTGACGTTGTTGCGCGTGGAGAACTAGGCTGAAGTTCCCAACCACGATGTGAG
>CAYTDU010000772.1:0-3103 GCA_964436395.1 uncultured Gemmatimonadaceae bacterium
AACATACGTTTGTGCACCTGCCCGGCGGTTAGCATTGTGCGCCAAATAGCATGCGATGACACAAAGTAGGAGGCAATGTTCACAGCGACTGACGCATCGCCTCGTACGTATGAGCGCATGGCAACGCTCTCAATATCGCAGCGTGCTTCGATACTCGGATGGGGTCGAACCCATCCAACGCTTAAAGGCCCGGTGGAAGGAACTCGCATCGGAATATCCGACCATGAGCGCGACATCCTGGATCGACAGCCTTTGATCTCCTAGAAATGCAAGTGCCATGTATTTGCGGACTCCATCCAGGACAGCTCTGACTGAGGTCCCTTCCCGCTGGAGTGAGCGCTGGAGAGTCCGGGTAGTTGTCCCAATCGTTTCGGCAATCTGCTGTAACGAACGCTTTCCTCCACCAATGTCTGCCCACGCTGTTGCTCGAAGCCTCTCCGCGAGCGAGGTGACACCAGTGAGAGTGTGCAGAATACTCTTAGCGAGTTTTTCGAGAAATGTTACGACTGCCCGATTCCCTGAAGCCACCGGCAGGTATGCATCACTGTAACGAAAGGTCAGACTTGACGATGGTTGGCTGAACCTGAGTGGGCAGTTGAAGAAACGTTTGTGTTCAAGGACACTGCTCGGCTGCGCGTAAGGGAATTCAGCCACAACCGGACGGATCGGTGTTTCTGTGATCTCCCTGGCGACCGCGACTATGCCGGCAAGTCGCATGTCCACCGGATGCTGCATGGTGATGCCTATGTTCCGCGGGTGTTCAGCAACTGCGATATGGTGCGGCTCCCACTTGCGCAGGATGAGTTCTCCAGCTCCCGTCAAAATGCGAGAGTAGCGCACCAACCATTCCAACGCCTCCAACAGCGTACCACTGTAATACATGCCGTAGCCCACCAAACCCATCTCGCGCGGTCGCAGGGAGGCGCCGACTCTGATGCCGAACGCAGAATCGCGACCGAGCTCAGTGATCAACCGCCAAAGCGCCATCTGATTAGATAATGAGACCCTTGCATCGGGAGGCAACCGTTCAACACTACTGAGCCCGGCGTAGTCTGCCAAGGTCGTGTTTGGCATACCACACTCATCTGCCTGGTTCAGGATTTTCTTTACTAGTGCTGCTACGACTGTCTCGCCAGCGGCAAGACCACCCCTGCAAATGCTATGTCTCACGCGGCGTTCGGTGACCCAGTTTTGGTGAAAATAGACGCAGAGACTCATCGCTCGGCGTACGAGCACTGAGTAAGTTACTGGAGGGTTCTACTCAACACTGTAGCAGTACGCGCCAAATACGGCGGGATGACGCGCCATGCTCGCGCCGGTTTGATGATGTTTAGGTCTGGCCCCTGACTCGTGTTTTTCGGTATTGGCTTGGACTCATTCCCGTCCACCGTTTGAATGCGCGGTGGAACGACGCGGTATCACGGTAGCCGCCCAGAAAGGCGACGTCCGAAACCGAGAGTTTCCGATCTCGAAGACAAGCCTCTGACATCTCCCTGCGCATGTCATCTAGCACGCGTCGGAAACATGTACCTTCGCTACGCAAGTTTCGCTGCAGCGTCCTGGGACTCGTGCCGAGCATTGACGCAACCGTCTCCACCGTTGGTACCCCGCTGGAGAGGTCAGCCCAGATCGCAGCTCGCATCCGGTCGGGCACCGACCCTTCGCCTACAAGCGTTCGGAGAACCCCTTCCGCATATTGGTCGAGGTAGCCGACCAGTGTGTTGTCTCCACGGACCACGGGCAGGTCCGCATCCTTGTCTCGCAGGACCAATCTCGCCGTCGGCTGACTGAACCTGATGGGGCAGCGGAAAAATCGTTCGTGGTCACGGATCGTGGCCGGACGAGCGTACGGAAACTCGACCCAGGCCGGCAGGACCTCCTCTGCCGTGATCTCACGTGCGACTGACAGGATTACCGCCATCCGCATGTCCACGACATGCCTGAGGTGGATGCCGATGTCAAAGGGGCTCTCCACAAGCATGACGTAGTGTCGTGGGTGGGAGGTCATACTCAACGAAACGGCCCCTGTAAGAATGCGAAAGTACCGAGTTGCCCGCATTAACGCTTTCCGTAGAGAGCTGCTGAAGTACATCGAGTAGCCCAACACGCCGAGGTCCCGCGCCTGCACTTTTGCGCCAGCGTTGATGCCGAATGAATGGTCAGGGGTCGCCGCAGAGATCAGACGCCAAAGCAGGATCTCCTTCGACAACGAGACTCGCGCGTCCGGGTGCAGCAGCTCAACGCCTTCGAGACCGGCATCGCGCGCCAACTCACTCGGGTCCAATCCCAGTTCTTGCGCGCGGTCCAAGAGATTCTTGACTAAACGGACGAGTACTGTCTTCCCGATTGGCATTTTGCACGCCCCCGCTTCAACGCGTCTGTTGCTTGCACACTGTAAGACACCGGCGTCACGTGCATTCGAGTTACAATCGCACCGAACTGTTGCGCGCTGGCGCTATGACAAGACGGCTCTGCTAGGTCAACGACGCGTATCCAATGATTACCTGGAAGCGCGCTTAACGTCTTGACTATGCGCTCCCGACTTTTGAGTCCACAATGTGTATCCGCGTTCGGTGGCGAATCAGGCCGTCTCCTTGCCGAACAAGGAATTACGTACAACTTCGACTCGGATACTATGGGATTGCCGCCCTGCTCGGCAACAGGGTGTTCAAAAGCCTGAGGCCGCGGTGTTTCACGCCCTTGTGGGGGGCGCGCGGAATGGCGCGGCAGAGATTCATGAACAGTTCCAGTCGTTCGTTGGTGGAGAGTTTGGGGCGTGCTCCACGCCGCGCAGATGTCGTCACCAACAAATTGAAGTTGTGGCTCCGTTGCAGACGTTGTCAACAGGAGGCGGGAAGCAGCAGTTTACCGACGGGCATAGTCCGTTGGGAGCCTACCGCTTAAGCTCAACCCAGATCTTTCGAAAGTCCGCCGGATTTATGCGTATGATATCGGGGGTGCCGCTGCCCATACCTATCGAGTCGCGCGGCGGCGATTCCGCCGGCCAGGACACCGCTGGATACAGACTGTCCAGCTCGTCCCGCGACATGGCCATTAGGTCTGGCGCCCTCGGGTCATTCCTGGAGATCATGAGCCCGCCTCG
>CAYTDU010000773.1:0-3100 GCA_964436395.1 uncultured Gemmatimonadaceae bacterium
CCGCTGTCTGCTGTCAGTTCGCCGCCGCCCAAGACCAAATACTTCGTCGGGTCGTCGGCGGGCCATTGGGTGAACGTGCTCTCGAGTTCCTCGGCGTCACCTTCCACCGCTTTGCGCACGCGAATCCAATTGTACCAGTGGCCTTCGTAGTTGTTTGCTTCGCTCTTGGGAGCGTTGGGGTGGCGGACGTAGCCTTTGGCCGGATCGCCCCACATTAGCGGCAGATACCCGGCCGGTGCACCATTCGCCTCCACGATGTAAGGGAGGTGCTTGCCGAGGTGCATATTGACCCCATCCTGACCATTGATGTCGGGCAAATAGCTGTCGGGAATAGCCCCGGCGTTGCCGCGTGTCCGGTTGTAGGCGATCGGATCCCAACCGGAGGGTTTCGCGAGCGGTGGGTCCGAAACGCCTTCCGCGCCTGCTTCCGCCGCGGCGGTCTCTGCCCGTCCGTTGGATGAACACGCGCTCACGTACGGTAGAAGGACGACGCCACCCGCTGCCACCGCCAAGCCTTTCAGGAATTCGCGTCTTTGACGCAGGTCTTCCCGATCCATGCCAATGCTCCTGGAGATCCCGATTGTATCGAAAGCACGCAGCCACGCGAACGGCAACGCGAACTCAACTCCCGTCGAAGAGTAACGGGCGCCTGATATCGAGACAATTCGCACGGTGCAAACGTAAACTCACCAACCGCATCAACATCTCAGTATTCATTGTTCTAAGTATGCGCACGAACCAATTACTTCTACCGCGTTTGCTGCTTCACCTACTATTCAGCCCTCTCTATTGCGGTCAGCTAAAATCCGCAAGTCGGTAGATTAGCCCGTCGCGAAACTCAAACTCCGAACGACCATCGAGTCGAAGAGTCTCTCCCGCATTCATGCCATTGGGTAGGTCCACAGCCAAAACCGCCTCGTACTCAACCTCAACGCCCGCTCTGTCTTCGTGTGATTCAAATGCTTTGACTGTCTGATTCCGTGATGAGAACAACTCCTTCGACTGCTCGGCCAACTGGCGAAATTCTCGCTCTCCCGAAGCGACAGCGTTCACCTTGCCGCCAGAAAAACTCTTGAATTCAATGTCCTGATGGATCATCGTCATCATCCGCTGGATGTCAAAGGCGTTGTAAGCGGCGATGTAGCAGTCAACAACCAAGCGCTGTTCTTTGGAATCCATTCTCACACACCCCCATGTGCCTCGGCCGCCGACTCCCAATCTGCTCCATACTCTCCTCCGCCCAGCGCAACACGCCGCATCTTCCCACCAAATCGAGGCGCTATGTAAACTGGAGCCCAACTGCGTTTCTTCAGAAGGGCCTCCTACGCGCCGGTGGCATTTCCCTCAACGACTCCAATATGAATTGGTCGCCTTCGTATCTCTCGGTGTACGTCGGGTCGAGTTCCTGCACCCTGTCGAAGGCAGCCTTTGCCTCTTCCATGCGGTTTGTGAAATATGCGGAGCGGCCCAACCACGCCCAGGATTCGACATTCGACGGCCCCATTTCCACCGCCTTCGAGGCAGCTTCATACG
This sequence comes from uncultured Gemmatimonadaceae bacterium, assembly GCA_964436395.1. Classification (GTDB taxonomy): domain Bacteria; phylum Gemmatimonadota; class Gemmatimonadetes; order Gemmatimonadales; family GWC2-71-9; genus JBDGYW01. The sequence continues at coordinate 1,534 of CAYTDU010000773.1, forward strand.
CGTGTTCGAAGTCTCGACGACTCATGTAGATCCATGCCACGTAGTTGTGACCAATTACACTAGTCGAATCCAGTCGCAGCACTTCATGCACAGGCCCCCAAGCATCATCCAAACGATTGGAATTACGGAACGCTTCCACCAAGAGCATGTGAACGCGAATATCGTCGGGATCGACCGACGCTGCTCGCTGCAAGTATTCGACTGCTTCAGGGTACTTCTGTATCGCGACGTAAAGCTCGCCGAGGTTTGCATTCGCATATTCATCGAGCGGGTTCAAATCCAACTGCCGCAGGAACGATTGCTCCGCCTCGAGGTAGAGTCCCATTCTTCGATATGCCATCCCCAGATTGTTGAACACAAACTCATCATACGGGTTGATCTCGATCTGCCGCTCGAAAGCCTCCACGGCAGCACTGTCGCGGCCGGCATCCAGCAGCGCGCGACCGAGGTTGTTCCAGGCGTAGAGGTGGAAGGGATCGATTTCCACCGCCCTGGATAACAATGCGATTGCTCGATCGAGATCACCACTCTCGAACGCCGCGTACCCCGCAGTGTTCAAATCGTCGGCGTCGGTCAAGCCTCCCGGATCGGGCAACGCCGCTTGGGTCCGGCGAAGTGCAAACACCTGTGTACCGTCCGCGTTCACGGCCCGGAAGAACGCTTCATACTCGGGGAACCGGCTAGGAGGGATAGCACGAGCGAACTTCTTCTCCACTCGTTCCACCGTCAACACATCGCCGTCCACACCGTAACGCGATTCATAGGAGGCGTAGTCGCGCCGCAAAGAGACCGGTACAGGCGCTCGCACCTCAAATCCCTCCGGCAACACTATGCGCGTCCGGTGCACAAACTCACCGAGACTTCCGAGGAATACGGAATCCCCCGGTTCGGGCGGCGGAAACGTAGAGCTCAAGAACGTCGCGGAGATATTCTGGTGCGTCTCGGTGAAGTCGAGAAAGCCGGGTACCGTAAGATCGAAGGCCAACTCGAAGGGCCCGTCGGTATTGACGGGGTCGCTCGTCACCAGGTTGCTTGCGTGTCCCGCCAAACCTTGAGCTTCAACCAGACCTTGAAGCAGCGACTCGAATTGCTCTGGAGGTACATATCGCACAGTGGAGCGCATCAAGAGCTCGCCGTCGCCACGGAATGTCTGACGCACGCGTGCCGTCAACCTCCCCACTGCTGACACCTCCCCATCAGCCTCGAACACCGCGGTGTTGCCAAATGGCGTACCCACCGGCGTGTCTAAGATCTCGGTCACTCCGTCGCGGCACACTACAACGGCCTGCTTGCCACGGAGGTTAAACGACAACATACCGAACGGAGCCAATTCGGCGGTGGTATCGAGCCAGTAAATCTCGTCACGCAAACGAACGACGCTGATCACATGATCGAATTGGGCGGGTGACGGCAGGCCGGGGTCGAGTGTGCGCCACGAGGGTACGAGTGCCGGATTGGCGGTAATCCCGACAGACTCCAGCAGAGCCGCGAGCAAGGTGTGTTTGTCCTTGCAATCGCCGTATCTGTTGGCCCACGGCCTAGGCGAGCCGGTCGCGGATGCCTCAAC
>CAYTDU010000774.1:0-3087 GCA_964436395.1 uncultured Gemmatimonadaceae bacterium
GCCATCCCAAGGCCCGCCAACAGCTCGGGTTGCGCCAACATCTTCAGCATCGGGTTTTCGATGCCAAGCTGGCGGTGTGTGTGCTCCATCGGCAGGGTCGCCGTCAGAGCATCGAAGAGTGTGGCCATGGTCTTCCCCCCATAGGTCGTTGTCTATTCAGTGGCCACCGTACACAATGACGCCGGGAATTTTCCAGCGGGAATGCAGACGCGCCAGCTTGACACACGGCGCCGGCCGGGGGATATTGACGGCATCATGGGTGTTCTTCGGAGGCGGCCGGGATCCGCTCTGGGTCCCGGCCGTATCCCACCGTGGAGGGCGCTATGCCACGCGAATACGTCAAAATCCGCGACCGGCTCATCAAAGAGGGCCGACCCGCCGCGAAAGCCAAATCACTCGCAGCGGCCATTTACAACAAACGCCACCCCTCTCGCCCCGTCACCGCATCATGTCCCAAGAAGAAGGGTTGACTCCACTCCAGGCGTTCAAAATCCACCAGTACGATCTGGTTTTCCAACAGATTGAGTGGTTGATTCGCGACTACCGTCGAGAGCTCACGGAAGTTGGCATGATGGCTCACCTCACCGGGTTGTGCTTGTGGTACGACACCCAGTGCAATCATCTGAACGACCTGAAGGAGCAGCGCGACCATGGGTATTGAGTATCTGGCCACGGACCACCGATTCTTGTGCGATTCGTGCGGCTCGACGTTCACTCTCAATATCGGCGACATCTACAACAAGACCGTCCGGAGCGACTACCAGCCGCACTTTTTCGTGATCCATTGCCCGAATTGCAAACGGAAAGCGCGTGTGGAAGCGACCTCGGCCCGCCGGCTCGGCCTCTACCGGGAGAAGACCAAAAACCTCATCCGCGATGACGGGAACGTCGAACGCCTTATCACCGTCCAGGGCGTCGTGCAGGGCATGGACTCGGTCAATGAGTTGCTCGGCGAGATTCGCACCCTCAGTTGCCACCTCCTCTGCCTCAAACACGCCTGTCGCCACGCCGTCCGCCAGTGGCGCGAGAACTATCAACGAGCCGTCTTGACACAAGAAATTGCCGAGATAGAACGAACACTCAAGGAAATCAACGTCCCGGACCCCAACCCATAGAGGGGTGACATGAGCATCAACCGGCGATCCTTCTTGAAGGCGGCCGGCGCCGCGCTGGCCTGCGGCGGCGTCATGGTTCCGATGTCCTCCACCTCCCGCACGGCGTGCACCGGCTGCTGGTCGGTCGAGATCATCGACGTGGATGGCGTCATCGAGAGATACGGCATAGACCTCGCTCGGACGATATACGGCCCCATATGGAGAGAGGCTTTTCCACCCCATAAGCATTACGCATTCAAGGACCTCACGCATGAATGAACCCCTCACCCTGGCCCTTACCGTTGACGCCATCAAGCAGCCGCCGATTGACGACAACGTCCACGGCAAACGGTACCATGTCACCGCCCACAACTATTACGGCGAGCCGTTTGCCATCTTGCTCGAGCCTGAATTCGTCGACGTCAACAATACCACCATTCGGGTGGAACAGCTCGTTGACGATAACGGAAAGGTCTCCATCAAGCTCCCCCGCGTCAATTCCCTCGGCCACGACAGCGAGCCCGTCGAACGTTGGCAACTCCAATCGTGGACCAAATCCAAAGGAAGAATCGCCCTATGATTACCGACACGTACCTCGCCATCCTCCGCGAGCAGCTCGACGAGCTCGCCACCGATCTCCCGACTCTGTATCCAGCGCTCCAGAAAGAGAAAGTCAACCGCTTCATCGACGGCCACACGGCCCCACCCGACGTCACCGTCGGCGACGGCCCGTTCCTCTTCTCCCACGATTGGCGCGGCACGTACTACCGCGCTACCCAACCCGCGTGGGGGTGGGTCCTCGGTCCAGCCCTCAATGAGAAGGAGCAACACTTGCTCCATGTCGTCATCAACCACATGGCGGACCTCGTCCACGCGCTGAGCGATTCCGCCATCCAGCTCACCGCCGACGACCTCCTCCCCGCCATCCGCCGCTTCGTCGCTTTTACGGAGAAAGGAACGGCGGCATGAAAGACCTACTCACGGCCCAGCAGCTGGCAGAACGGCTCAATGTGACGCACTGGACTATTCAGAACTGGCGGAAAACTGGACGCATCCCAGCCGTTGTTCTCTCCCCGAAGGTAATCCGCTTCGACTACGAGGACGTTATGCAAGCGTTGCGCTACGGCCAACATGCAGACAAGCCGTCGGATATACAGAAAAAAGGAACGTCATGACCACAACCCACCCAGATTCCCAGACCGTCTACGACACCATCACGGAGCTCCGACACGAACTCGAAGAGACGGTCGATCGGGCCGCCATACTCCGCATCGACCTCAAGCCCGTCTCCACACCCGTCAACACAGTATCAAGCGCCGGAGGAGACCCCCCGACAGGACAGCTCCCGTGTGAGGTCATTTCCCGGTTGCGAGAGTGTATCGAGACCATACAGCGGCTCCGGTACGATATCAGCGCCATGATCGAAAACCTCAGGGTCGGCGGATCGTCCGAGGAAGGGCCGTCCGAGGAATGCGAAAAGAGGGACATGTATACCACGAAAGCCGCGTTCTGAGTTCCAGAATTCCCGTTTGCAATTTCCCAGACCTATCGGTTACAACACGGCTCATATGACATCACACGTCTATACCCCCGATTGGTCCGGCTCAGGATCCAGACGACGCCCACAACGCGCGTGCCGGCCGCCCGCTGCGCCCACAGATCCCCGCTGTGAATGGATTCCCAAAGGCACGCCCGTCATGATCCGAAAGCGCAATAAAGCCGCATGGAAGCGCCACAACACCCAGCGAGACCTCTCGATCGAATCAACCATCAAACGAACACACAAATCCGTGCTGTTCGCGGAAGGCGACTGGATTGTCGCCGTCGCCATCAAATACATTCACCAGCCCACGAGTGTAATAGCGCCCAGCGCTGCTTGTGGGGCGAAACGCTTGAACGCATAGCCCGATCTGTGGAAGGGTGCCAAAGTGCATGGGACCGAGCACGAGCTGTTATCAAGAACAGCTCGGTGTTTCTAACCTGAAAGCCCGTA
>CAYTDU010000775.1:0-3086 GCA_964436395.1 uncultured Gemmatimonadaceae bacterium
GAATCCAACCGTGCTTGAATTCGAATAGGTCGGGCTGTCGCTGCACGCGGTCGAAATACGATCCGGGCAGCACTCTGCCGGGTACCCTGGAGAGTTCTTGCCCGTACGCACCCTGGGAGATGGCGGCGGCGCACAGTAAAAGACACACTGTGCCCAGTGCCGCGCGGGGCTTCATTGTGCACTCCGGTGGAGGTCGCGATCGCTGTCTGCCAGTTGCACCCACTCTGCTTCGTAGTCCGAAACCGATGTACGCAGCTGGTTGTTGCCGTCTGCCACCTGCACGATGGTCACGGTCGGGAGTTCCGACACGTCATCGACCCTCATTCGGAATGAAAGCAGACCTGGGTCATCGAGAATGAGGACTACTCTGGTGATGGCTCCATCGCGTTCGAAGAAGACATCGCCGAAATCAGAGGTTATCGAACCAGTACCCGTCGGGCCTGCGAGCTCGAGAATCACGGCCCCGTCGACAGAGCCGTCGGGGGATAGGATGTTGGCGTGCAGTTCGCCCGGGCCACTCGGTCCGGACAGCCCCAGCACGTCGCAGCCAACTAGGGCCGCGGAAACGCACATAAGCGTGAATACGCTCGTTCTTACCCGAACGTTTTTCGTCACGATGCCAGTCCTGGTTAGAGTTCCTCTTGCTAGAACGGTTGAGGAACGCCGTTTCTGACGTCAATCAACACAATGCGGATGGCCTCATTACAGATGCACGGATGAGCGGTAGGTGTTCTACCGCCTATCCATGAATCTCGCTATCAGTTTGGCTCGCCTTCGTATACCACTCTTCCACCTGCAATAGTGTAGAGCACATTTGCCTCGAGGAGGCCGGCGGGGTTGTTGTGCCCTGCATCTAACAGGTCAGTGTCGAATACCGCAATATCTGCCAGCATGCCGGGTGCGAGCGTACCCTTGATATCCTCCTCAAAGGCGGCCCATGCCGGAGCTTTGGTGTAGGCTTCGATCGCCTCTTCGATCGTCAATCGTTGGTCGGGGAACCATCCTTCCGCCGGTTCGCCTTCCAGCGTCTGCCGCGTGACCGCGGCATAGAGACTGTACACAGGGCTCAGATAGTAACGCGCGGCGTTGGTTCCCGGGCTGTCGGTGCCGAAGATGAGTACCGCGCCGGCGTCCTTGAGATCGCGGAACGCATACGCCCACTCGGAACGATCATGGCCGATTCTCTCCTCCATCCACCGCATGTCATCGGTGACGTGGTAGGGATTGATTTCCGCAACGAGGTTGAGCTCACCAAACCTCGGCATGTCGCTTGGGTGTACTACCTGCGCGTGGATCACTCTCCAACGGTGATCTGAATCGACCATGTCGTGTTCCTTCAGGACCTTTTCGTAGACGTCGAGAAGGATTCGATTGCCGAGCGTACCGATCGCGTGCACATGTGGTGGAACTCCGGTCGGTACTGCGGCTTCCAGGAGTCTCTCGAAGCCACCCGGTGGGAAATCGGTGTAGTGGTCGTCCACGCCCATTGAGAGAGCAGCGCCTCGGCGGCCTTCGGGCTTCATGATCTCGCGCACCAGGCCTTTGTTGTTGGGCATGTGATCGTACGGCTCGAAGAACATCGCGCCGCTGCTGCCCATGATGCCGTCGACCCACGCCTTGAGACCAATGAACTTGATCCAGTCGTCACCGATGCCCTCGGAGATACCCAGGGCATCAATGTGCTCGACCATGTCGAGCATCGGCCTTAGCTGAATCCTGCACGTGAGATCCCCGCGACGTTGCACTTCGCGGTAGACCTGTACCTGGGGCGCACGGGTGAGATCCTGGATGGTCGTCACTCCGCCGGTGCGAGCCTCGTCGAGCACCGCCACAAAATTCGCCAGTCTGGTATCGAACGGCAGTTCCGGGATAACGCGCCGCACCAGGTTGACCGCGGTACCGGTCAGTATTCCGGTTGGTCGTCCGGACGCGTCCTTCTCAATCATTCCGCCTCTGGGAGACGGTGTTCTCGAGGTAATGTCGGCCAACTCGAGAGCCTTACCGTTGGCGAGGTATACCTCTCCGTCGTGTCTGTTCACCAACACTGGATGGTTGGGAGTGACATCGTCGATCAGGTCGCGGTGCGGTTTGAACCTCTCCTGCGGCGCCTCTTCGTCCATCGTTCCCGCGGAGCCCATTGCCCAGAGTTCGTAGGCGCCCCAGTCGCCCCGCGTGATCCAGCTTCCTTCGGGGAGTCGGCTTGCAGCGGCAGCTATGCGCTCCGTGAAGGCGTCAGGTACATGTACGTCCAGCAGGTTTGCCCCAGTCAGCAAGGCACCCGTGGCATCGATATGCACGTGCGCGTCGTTGAAACCGGGAAGCGCGAACGCGCCGTCGAGATCTATGGTGCGCGCATTCGAACCGGCTAGGCCTCTTACATCGCCGTTGCTGCCAACCGCGATGATCTTCTCGTCCTGTATGGCCACTGCTTCGGCCCAAGGGTTTTCGTCGTCGAGTGTGTAGAAACGTCCGTTGAGGAGTACCAAGTCAGCAGCGCCGGTGCCCGAGCACGCCGACGCGCCGAGCAATACGGCAAGCATCAGGAACTTCTTCATGGAGGGTCCTCCGACTGTGTGAGTATCTACGTCAGAATCTAAGGGGGGGAACTGAAGTGTGTGAGTGGGGAGCCGTTGATCTATGATTTGAGATTAGTGATCTGTGATTTGTGATTGGCGATAGGGCATGCACCGCACCACCAATCACAAATCACTAATCTGAAATCACTAATCTGAAATCACTAATCTCAAATCTCTTATCGCCTCCGCGTCCCTATCGGACTCCCCTGCGGCGTGGTCGGCGCATCGGACGGGGCGATTAATCCCTCTGGCCGGTTCTGCCACCGCCTGATGTCTTCGAGCGCCAGTTGCTGGTGCGGAGATCTGTCTTGGGCTTCGAGCCATTCCGCCAATTCGGCGATCTTGACGTTCAAGATGGCGCGCACCTGAGGAGTGTTTCGTGCACTGCTCGCTTGTGCCGTCATAATGTCGAGGGCTACGCGTTGAGCTTCTCTCTGGACGGCAGCTTGGTACGAGCTGCGCGGCCGATCTGCCATCCACGTTGTTTCTAGGACGCGTCCGACGACCGTG
>CAYTDU010000776.1:0-3082 GCA_964436395.1 uncultured Gemmatimonadaceae bacterium
GTCCAGATAAACGAACCAGCGAGAGGTGCGAACACTTATCGGCTTACCACCGCGTCGTACTCACACCTCTCAGTAGCCGTCTATTCAAAGTCGACTACGTGGGCCTTACGCCCGCTGACCCTTGGACACGCCCTTCGGGTTGACCAGCGCCATACCCTGGATCTGCCGCATGAACCAACCACGCTCGGGTTTGCCCATGTTGAACTTGTCCACGGCGGCGGTCGTCAGCTCTTTCCGCTGGGTGATACCACCCAGGGTCTGCGGCGCGGCGCAGAAGTAGAGCTCACCCTCGTCCAGCACCTTGAGAGTGTCGTGACGGAAGGCGTCCGTGATGATCTCAACATCCAGCAGAGAACCAAGGCGGCCCTCCAGAACGATCTCGTGCTTGGAGACGGGATCGAACCAGTTGCTGAACTCATCGCCAGAGACGATGTCGGTCCACAGGTCGTAGGCCAGCACGCAGCTGGTGACCGGCAGACCCCACCGACCCACCTGGCTTCGCAGGGACGCGAAGACCGCCGGGGTCAGAGTGTTGAAGAACGTCAGGGTGTTGAAGAGCGTCGAACCGGTATCGGCCTGACGCTTCCACACCTTGTCCTCCTCGACGAGGATCTGCTCCAGACCGTCCATGAACTTCTCATCGAGAAGATCGCCGGAGGCCTGCTCAATCTCACGCTCCTCGATGGAGATGTTCGCCAGCAAGTAGAACTCGCCGGGGAACACGTACTTCTGTCGCACCACCGTCTCATCGACGTTGATGCTGTTGGTGGACATGATGGCCACGACGTCTTTCTGACGGACACGCAGCCGGCCAATCCCGCCCTTGGGCACGGGGTTGGTCATGTAGAGACGGCGGGCAAAGCCCTCACGTCCCAGAGTCTCCCAGACCTGATCACCGACGGTTTCGCCGAGAACCTGCAGCTCACCCAGGGTGGGATCGCTGAAGGCAGTGCGAAGCTGCTCGTGACGGAACTCCACCTCCTCCTGCGAGGGGGCGGCCTGAACGATGCGGCCGCTGGCCACGTCGTTGATCATGGCCGACACTTGGCGCATCAGGTCGCGCTTGCTGTACGCGTTGATCTCGCCGTGACGGTTGGCCCGACGCTCGTAGCCTCGGCCGTATCCCATCTGGGAGTAATCGCCGGAGGCCGGGGCCTCGCTGGCGGGAATGTCAGTTCCGGCGACGACAAAACGCTTCGCGCTAGAACCTCTGTAGGGGTTGTTTCTCATGGAATCAGACTCCAGTGAATGTTTTTGTTTTTGGCTTTACTTATGAATAATGCGACTAATTCTCAGGACGCTGATTCCATGAGCTAAGATAATGCGACTAGGCGTCCCTAATTTCTAGAAATCTCGACTAGAGGTTAGTCGAGAAGAACTCCGAGCCACATGCTGTCGACAGACGGCACCTGGGCAACCGTGCCGACGGTCACGTTTCCGCCCGTGGTGAAGAGGCCACCGGCTCCCATCGTGACGTAGGCGGGAACAGACTGGCCACCCACGGTGACCGGGCTGTAGTCGAGGCTCGCGTCGAACTGGTCCGTCTCGAAGTACGTGCCGGGACCGAAGGCCACAGCAACCTGGGCGTACTCGTCCGAGGCAGTCTGGTTCGGGGTTCTCTCCCACTCGGTCTGCTTGTTCTCAGCAACCGTCGGCTGGTAACGGTAGGTCACGGTGCAAGTAGCGCCGGCCTGACCACTGTGGAAGGTAACGATACCGGTAGAGTCCACAACGCTGAACTCATTCGCAGTCGTAGCCGGGTTACCCTCGGACAGCAACTGCGTGTTCGTGTCGTCATAGATTTTGATGTTGGACGCGACGAGGTTGGTCTTCGTGAGCTGCACCGTGTACGGCGAGCTACTGGGAACCGTGACCTCTTCTACGTAGGCCTTGGTCTCAAGGTCTTCGTTGTCCTTGATTGTGACGCCAGCGAAACGCTCGTTCGCGACACCACCAGAGGGGCGTAGCACCTGAACGCCGTCTTCGACGACGAACTGAGCACACATGCCGATCTCTGCGAATTCCTGACCGGTCTGAACCGCATACTCGCGGGTGGTCTGGAATCGGGTTTTGTGCAGGTTAATCACTGCTTTTCCTCCAAATCAGTCGAAAAGAAATTAGGGTTGCCTAGTCGAACCAGCGTCCCCTACCGGACGCTGGCACCACCGAGGTTCAGTTTCTGCTTCAGCTCTTCTTTGCGACCCTTACGAGTAGCCGCTGCCCGCCTGGCAGGTTTACTCTGGGTCGAAGGTCGAACGGCGACAGAGTTACGTGCGAGCCGGTTACCTAGAGTCCGACCCGAAGAGGCCGAACGCACGGTTGAAGGCTCTTGCTGAGTCGCGCCCTGAATCATACGAATCTGACCACGAAGTTCTGCGGGATCGAGCTCCGCAAACTCTTGGGCCTTCGCCAGAACGTTTCTCACGTACGAATCGAAAATACCATCAGCGAAAGTGTCCTCAACAATCGCAACCGGATTGTGAGCACCCGCCTCTGCAAGAGAGTCGGCCATGGCTTCCTTGATCGGGTGTCCCGCCTCAGGGAACATGTTCTTGTCGATAGCCTGCGCCGCGATTTGAATCAGTTCGAAGAGGTTGGACGCGTACTGATCACGTACCGCCTGGAGCTTCTTGGCACTGGCCTTCTTGAGCCTACGGCTGGCCTTCTTGAGTTGCTCGGCCTGATTGGCCTGGGCAACGTAGTAGTGAGCCTTCTGAGTTGTCAGGGCAACACCGATGCCGAACCGCTGCATCGCACCAATGGTCGCCTCGCGGTACTTCGCGGTCGTGAACAGCTCACGGAGTTCCATGGGCTTGTCTTGCGACTGCAGCTCAATACGGGCCAACGGGGTACCCTCGTACAGAACGTTCCAGTGCGGGTTCTGAGTTTCAGCGAGATGCAGTTGCATCTCGATCTTCTCCATGGCCCGCTCATCCGAAGAGATGTCACTCATGCTGGCCACGGCAACGGAAACCAGGCTGTCCCCTTCGGACATTGTCTCAGAAGCACAGATGGGGCAGAAAACGTGAGTGTCGTCGTTGCCTGAGGCGTATAGCACCCCATGATCGCGGCAGCGCCCAAC
>CAYTDU010000777.1:0-3080 GCA_964436395.1 uncultured Gemmatimonadaceae bacterium
AGCATCTCCGGAGTAGATGCAGTAATCAACCTAGCGGGTGAGCGCATCGTGGACCCTCCTAGCCGCTGGACTCCTAACCAAAAAGAACGGCTTCGCAGGAGTCGCGTGAACACCACGGAGAATGTGGTTGAGGCAATCCGCAAGGCCAAATCACCTCCAGGTTTGTTCATCAGTGGGTCCGCAATCGGATACTACGGATCCCGCGGAGACGAAAGAATAACCGAGACGCACGGCCCAGGCACCGACTTTCTTGCGACTGTTGCACGAGAGTGGGAAGCAGCAGCTCTGGCCATCGATGACGTATTGCCAGTGTCTCTGCTCCGAACAGGGATTGTCCTTGGCAAGGGAGGAGGCGCTCTCCATTCCCTATTGCCGCCATTCAAAATTGGCCTTGGAGGTCCCTGGGGTGATGGTCGCCAATGGTGGTCCTGGATTCACATGGATGACGAAGTTGGTTTGATACTGATGATACTGGACCGCAAGCTCGACGGTGCGTTCAACCTCACAGCGCCCAATCCGGTGACCGTTAACGAGTTCGCTACGAGCCTAGGAAGGGCGTTGAGGAAACCTGCCTGTCTCAGAGTACCGTCTTTTGTCCTTCGAGCTGGTTTGGGAGAAGCGGCGTCAGCGCTACTCGACCTGCAGCGTGCGGTACCAGCCAGAGCCATCGAGTGTGGACACGAGTTCAACTTCCCAACTGTCGCCGGGGCTCTCAGAAATCTCGTTTAGCTAGCTCAACGGTTCTTCGAGGCCCTTCCAGGCAGACATACGCCGTTCGTCCATGGAACGACGGTCGGATACTGTCCGGCGGCGGAGAATCACCCGCCTGTCGCCATGCCTCCGTTCTGCGACAGCGCGTCGATCTCCAGAATCGCGTCTGTCGCCAGGCACGACCACGGACATAATGCGACGCTGGTATGTTCGGCGATCCACACACTTGCGTCGGTCGGTTCCGGTGCGTCGCTCGGACGACAAACGTCGTCCGCTACTAACGCGCCTTTCTGTCGGTCCGAAATCACTGCCAGAATCAATATGACGAATACGCACTCATGCTCCGAGCTGTGAAAACGTGGGTATTGGGCAAGCTACAACTCAAATACCCGCGCGCAAGTGCGTTTTGTGCGTATCTACGAGTGGAGTAAGGACTCTTGGTAGTGCGTCAGCCGCCGGGGAGCCTCTTTACGTCCCTACTGCCGTGAAGCACTCCGGTGCCGACCGCCAACCCAACCAGAAGCCCAGTGCCGACCGTGATGATGGGGAGGAAGGACAGAGCCGATGCAACGACCGCGGTTCCAATGCCTGCGACCAAGGGTACTACGGGATTCTGAATCGCGTCGACGAACCTCAGTCTACTGCGAACGAATTTGCGGCTCTTGATGTAGCTGTAGGCTGCAGCTGCACCCGATACGCCCAACCAAAGCAGAGTGTCGATGCCAAACATTTAATCCCTCCTCACGTTTCACGACGAGACGTACGACGGCAAAGTTTCATCCGCTCGCCGTGATTTCAAGCGCAACATCTGCAGCTACTACGCTGTGGGTGAGACCACCTACCGAAAGAAAACCGGCCCCGGACTCTGCGTAGGCACGCGCCGTGTCCAGCGTCATCCCGCCGGTCGCCTCGATCTCGACGTCAGGCCTGGCCTCACGGGCAGCTGTCGCGAGTTTTTTGAATTCCAGAAGGTCCTGGTTGTCAACGAGGAGCCGAGTAGCACCCGCTTCACACGCGGTCCGAACCTGATAGAGATTTTCAACTTCCACAAAGATTCCAGCGACACCCCGCGTGCGTGCTGCATCGCATGCGGCGCGGAGACTCGTTTTCCCTCTCTCCAACACATGCCAGTGATTGTCCTTCACGAGGACGGCTGAAGCTAGTGAGATACGATGCTGCCCTCCCCCCCCCGCCAAAGCTGCATAGACGTCGAACACACGGAGTCCAGGAGCCGTCTTGCGTGTGTGCAGAACCTGACAACCGGTCCCTTCCAAGGCATCCACAAATGCCCGTGTTGCAGTCGCAATCCCACAAGCCCGTTGCAAGAAATTGAGCAGGGTACGCTCGGCGTAGAGGATTTTAGCCAGGTCGCCTGTTAGTGTGGCCAATACACAGCCGGCAGGTACCACATCCCCATCAGTCGTCGCCCAATGCAGCGGCCCACAATCGCTGAGTTTGGCCACGGCATCTGCGTAGGCTGACCCCGCGACCACTCCTCCACTTCGATACTCCAAAACTGCGGAAGCCTGCACACCTGCGGCACCGACCAATTCGCTAGTAACATCATACGGCCCATCCTCATCGAGAGCCCGGCGCGCCAATGCGAGGGCATCGTCGCTGATGTCTGGCAGTTCGTTTTCTGAGGTCACGAGCAGTACAGGGAGGTCAGTCTCCGAGACTCACCATTCGATTGATGGCCAGCAAACCACGTTCTGCCATCTCTTTCGGCACGGTGACCACATGTTGGTTCTTGCGTAGCGATTCAGCGACCGACTCGAGTGTAATTGCCTTCATGTAAGCGCAAATGGCTTCCGGATCCGCGGCGTGGAACTCAGCATCAGGCGCCAGTGGCCCAAGACGATGAATAATTCCCACCTCCGTGGCCACAATGTATTCTGGTGCAGTTAGTTGTTCGACGCAGCGCACCATCCCCTCGGTGGAAACGATATGCAGACCCTCGGTCGCTACGTCACCAACGCCCGCGGCGAACGTCAACTGGCTCGCGCATCCGCACTCCGGATGCACCAGAACATCTGCGTCTGGAAACTTCTCTCTTTGGCTATTGATGGTGCGAGCGTTTATCTCCTTGTGAACATGACACTCACCCATCCAGACTTCGACCTTTCGATTCGGGCGCGCATTCTTGAGGTGCACGCCCAAGAAGAAGTCTGGCAGAAATAGGATGCCCTTCTCTTCAGGGATCGAGTCGATGACATCCAAGAAATTCCCACTCGTGCAGCAATAGTCGAGCTCCGCCTTGACCTCGGCAGTCGTGTTGACGTAGCCGACCGCCACATAATCGGGAAATTTCTCCCTCCAACGGCGTACGTCTTCTCCAGTGACCGTGGCTGCGAGCGAACACTGCGCGC
>CAYTDU010000778.1:0-3080 GCA_964436395.1 uncultured Gemmatimonadaceae bacterium
GTACCTGGAGAAGAACGAGTATTCCGTGTGTTCCGGTATGCGCAGTTCGGCGAATGCAGAATACCCACGTTGGTCGTTGCTAGCTCCCGGACGTCAACATAGGTTCCCTTCTGGTTTCCTGTTCCGGCGTAATACTGGCCGGTTGCATTCAGGAATGGGCTTTCATAACTCACCATTGTGTTGAAGACGTTCCAGTCCGGCGCATCGGCGGTATTCCCCTTGCCAGTAATCCCAAGAACTGACAACTGCAGTCCGGGCAAAACATCTGGGATGGGACGGATTGTCAGCCGTCCCTCGAGTGCCATCCTGTTGTTCGCGTCTTCTCCGTGGTATCCGCCCCCGTTGAATATGCCCAATTGGAACGAACCCCAACGCCCTGCGTAGTGGCTGTTCACGTTGTCTCGGTACTCTTCGGGCAACTCTGATCCGAGATTTGCGCCAATCATGATTCCGAGATCCGCGGAGTTGAACAGGCTGTTCCGTTCCATGAACATGGTACCCTGCATCCGGAACAGGTTTACGTGCTCTTCGAAATCGAGCCACGGCATGTGCGCTATGCCGATCTCGGCATAAGGTTTCCCGAATACTTCGTTGCCCTCGTGGGTGAACTTGGCATGCAAGTACTTGATCCGAACCTTCCAGTCGCCGCTGTCGTCCTGGTGCACGTCGGGGGTGATCCTGAAACTGAGGTAATCGGTGATGGTCTTGCGTATGTCGAGGTATCCGCGCTTCACGTTGAAGCGGGAGATAGCGTCGGTTAGACCGTCATCGTCCGTTCCTAAGTACTCGTATTTGATGTAGGTCTTCGTCCCTACCTTGAGCCCGCGCAGTGCGCTCGGAAGATCTTGCTGAGGTGCTGGGGAAAGATCCGGAACCGCATCGCCAGCCGGAAAAACCAATGGCGCTCTCAGGGTCGCTGTGGCGTTGGAAGTCGTATCAGGGCTCGACCGCACCGTGTCAACGGCCAACTGACCGGTGAGTGCTACTGGAATCAAACCAGTGAGCAGAATCAGACATACGAGTCTCGTCATAGTGGCATTCTCCGTTCCCCGTGGGTGCCAGGTATGTATTACGCAATTGTTACAATTTCTGCGCGGAGACGATAATCAGGGTGTGTGAAGGACTTATAAAGATCCCGTAAAAGTCTGTGTTACGTTTCCAGAATGCGGTTTCGCGAGAAGGCCAGCCACACCGTAGGCGATCGCAGCGAACAAGAACAGTTCAGGTGATCCCCTCTCCAGCGCGATCAATGCAGCTAAAGGCGCCGCGATAACCGATGCGAAGCCATTCGCTGCCCATGCCCATGCAATTTGGGTTTGAGTGCTACCAACGAGTAGTCGAAGGCCGTGCGGGAAAGGAATGCCCATGAGGAATGCAAGCGGGCATACCAAGAGCGCAGACGCGATAATGCGGAGAAGAATTGGGGCCGGCTGGAGAAGGTGAACCACATGAATCAACCCTGCCCCAGTCAGCATTAGGATCAACATGAGGCCACCGCCGACTCTCCAAGCATGCTGGAGTGACAACCTGTCGGACCATGCGCTGCCGAAGCCAGAGCAGATGAGGAATGTGGCCAACACGACAGCAACGGCATAGATGGGATGGCCCAGCAATAGGCTCAGTTGCTGTATCGCCGCGATCTCCGCTGCCATATATGCAAAACCAACGGTGAAGAAATACGAGAGGTGTGGCCCGGGTGGCGACTCTGACCTTTTTCTTGCCACCAACACGACTGGAACGACGAGCAGCAGCAACGCGAGCAAGATGCTCTGCCCTAGAGTGGCAAGCAGCGCTATCAACCCCCACTCGGCGAATGGCAACCATGATCCCCGATCGTCGCCAAAGAGCCCTCCGAGCGATTGGATTCTGAGAAAGTGGTGCGGATATGGTCGCGCATCAGTGACCGGGGAAACCTCAAAAGGGTATCCGGTGAGGAAATGCACCAGACTATCTGTGCTTTCGATTGAGGCTGCGGCAGCTCTATAGAGTGCTGGGTCGTCGATTCGGTTGAAGACGGCTGTTGGTTCGGATAGGCGTGGTTGCCAGTCGATGTCGAACCACCTCGTGGCCGCCCAACTCGTAATTGAATCCAGCTCTGTGGCCGTGAAGCCTGCGGGCTTCGCAAGTGTCGTCACAGTTCCCCAGCTTCGGACCACCACGATCCCGTCGGCTACTCCTTCCGGTGCGACTCTGCGCAAGGCCTCGGCCATAGTCAGCAGTACACGAACACTTTCTCTGGGCGGTACGGTGAGCCAACGGGTTATCGCTAGCAGCCCTGTCTCCGTGAGGCAATTCAGGTAGGCAGCATAGGCGTCCACCGTATGGAGGAAGTCTTCATTGAGCGATATGATGCCCGCTGCCGAACTTCCAAAGCCACCGGTCGGTGCCAGCGAAATTAGATCGAATCGTTCCCGAGTCCCGGCTACATAGCTCCGGGCATCGCCCACCACCCAATCGACTTCACCGCCTCCCACCGTAGTTCCACTCTGGCTCTCCGCACCGAGGCGACTCAGCTCGGGGTGTAGCTCGACAGCAACCACCTTCTGCGCGCCGTGCGTGGTTGCGTTTCTTACTTCAGTACCACCACCCGCACCAATGACGAGTACCTGCCGCGGGGTGTCCACGGAATAAGGCAGTGCGGTCGGTATCCAGTCCAACAGCGAGTCTGCAAGACGGTCCCCAATCGATACCTGGGCTCCCGCGATCTGCCCATCCACGAAAAGGGCTGTCTGTTGGGGAAACGAGCCCGTGTAGGCTAGTGAGAGCCCAGGCGCGAAGCGAAACGTCGGCGCATCAACCGCCACGACCCAACCTACCGGGCTTGGTTTTTCAGCTACCCGTTCTGCGTGCGGGTAGGCCTCTACCTGAGGGAGCGCCTTGTAGGCGGATACATCGAGGTCCCATAAAGGCACGAAAAAGACAAACCATGCCAGGGCAAGGGTCAGCCAGGCATCTATGCGCCTCGTACTCGTCCGGATGATCGTCAGGCAGCCGAACGATGCGATGAGGGCAGGCAAAACCAACGCTCGCTGCGGTGATACAAACCACAGTACCGCCAGCGCGGCCAGCGCACCAAGCCC
>CAYTDU010000779.1:0-3077 GCA_964436395.1 uncultured Gemmatimonadaceae bacterium
AGCTGGACAACAACATTGAGCTGATCTACGCCGTCGCCTCGAACGTCCTGGTCAACCAGCACGCCAATGCGAACCGATCCGCGCGTATCCTGGAAGACGAATCTCTGGTGAAGTTCATTGCCGTGCAGGACAACTTCCTCACGCCGTCCGGTCGATACGCCGACATACTATTACCGGTGTGCACACAGTTCGAGACGTACGGGGTCGAGGATGGGTGGAAGTACGGTGAGGAGGTGTTCCTACAACCCAAGATCGTGGAACCGCCGTTCGAGGCCAGGAGTGACTACTGGATCTGTTCCCAGCTCGCTGAACGGCTGGGTATCCAAGAAGAATTCACGGAAGGACGCGACGAACGGCAGTGGGTTGAGTGGATTCTCGATCGATACCGCCAGACGCGGTTTCCCGAGCTACCCAGCCTAGACGACCTCGAAGCTTCAAACAGCGGCGTCTATGTGAGGCCGGTGACGAAGCCCGCGGTGGCTTTGGCGGATTTCCGCAGAGACCCCGCGGCGAATCCTCTGCCGACCCCATCGGGCAAAATCGAAATCTTCTCCAAGATGCTCTATGACTTGAACGACCCTGAAAAGATACCGCCGGTTCCCAAATACATAACCGAGTGGGAAAGTCCCTTCGGCCCCGAAGCAAACGAATATCCATTACAGGCAATGGGTCACCATTACATGCAGCGGGTGCATTCGACGCTTGACAACGTGGATTGGCTCAATGAGGCCTTTCCTCAGCGCGTGTCGATAAACGCCATCGACGCCGAGGCCCGGGGAATCCAGAACGGCGATGAAGTGGAGGTCTTCAATGCGCGCGGCACGATTCGCCTGCCTTGCAGGGTCACGCAAAGAATCCTGCCGGGGGTGGTGGACATTCCCCAGGGTGCGTGGTGGACGCCTGACGAAACGGGCGTAGACCGGCGCGGATGCGTCAATGTTCTCACCTCGGAGCGCTGGACTCCCTACGCATTCGGCAACGCTCAGCACACCATCATGGTGGAAGTGAAGAAGGCGAGCTGAGTGATGGCGCGCCAGCTGGCTTTCTACGTGAATTCCCACGCGTGCGGCGGATGCAAGGCGTGTCAGGTAGCCTGCAAAGACAAACACGACCTGCCGGTCGGAATCCGCTGGCGTCGAGTATACGAGGTCACAGGCGGAGGGTGGCAGAAGGATGGTGATGCCTGGCAGTCCAATGTAATCGCATACAACCTGTCCATCGCGTGCAATCACTGCGAAGACCCGATCTGCGTCTCGGTCTGCCCCACCGGTGCGCATTAT
This sequence comes from uncultured Gemmatimonadaceae bacterium, assembly GCA_964436395.1. GTDB lineage: Bacteria > Gemmatimonadota > Gemmatimonadetes > Gemmatimonadales > GWC2-71-9 > JBDGYW01. The sequence goes on from CAYTDU010000779.1 coordinate 1,281, forward strand.
AAGGGAGATAACGGCATCGTATTCATCGATCCCGATAAGTGCATTGGGTGCCAATACTGCGCCTGGGCGTGTCCATACGGTGCACCACAGTATGACGAAGCAGCAGGCGTGATGACCAAGTGCGACCTTTGCGCCGACGAACTCGCAGTCGGCGGCACACCAGCCTGTGTTTCGGCCTGTCCCTTGAGGGCCCTGGAGTTTGGCGAGCTAGAGACGCTACGAGAGAAATACGGCAACGTTGCGGCCATTCACCCTCTCCCTCCAGCCGAGACGACTCGGCCTGCGATCGTATTCAAGCCTCACAGGCACGCTGCTCGTGCGGAAGCCGAAGGTGCGACGATCGGCAACTTGGAGGAAGTCTGATGCCCGCCTGGTCCCTTCTTCTGTTCACGCTGATCGTTCAAGCGTGCGTTGGCGCATTGGTGTGGTCGGAGTTCCTGCATCTGTCGGTTGCCGGCCACAAGCGTTTGGCCCCCCCGGACACGATCCGTTCCACCACGATGATGGGAATCACTATTGGTATCGCAGTGGCCGTGTTGATTTCGATCCTGCACTTAGGGAGTCCTATCAAAGCAGTTTTCGTATTGAACAACCTCGGGACTTCCTGGCTGAGCCGCGAGATCTTCCTGTTGATTCTCTTTGGGGGCGGCGTTGCACTTGCGACAGTGATGTGGCGGCGAGGATGGGGCTCGGAGACATCCCGCATCTTCATCGGCCGGATGTCCGCGGTGCTGGGGCTAGTGCTCGTGTATGTCATGGCACGGCTCTATATGCTCCCCACTACACCGGGCTGGAACACGATTGCAACACCAACTTCGTTCTTCTCTGCCAGTATCGTCTTGGGCGGTTGCGTGGTTTTGGCTTCAATGTTGCACCCGAAGAGTGCATCGCTGTCTCGAGAGAATGCGCGAGTGGTAGTTGTGTGGGCTCTAATGATTTGCCTGGGTGTTGAGATCGTACTGACACCACTTCAGGCCGGCGTTTTATATGACCATCCAATGCTGGTCGAGCGCAGCGATGGTTTCGCCGTGTTGAACGTGCTATTGGGGCTGCGGGTGTTGAGTGTCGCCATCGCATTGGGATGTCTGATCAAGTTACTGACCGGTTCTACCGAGCGGCACAGACGATGGCTGTTCACGACCATAGTGCTGGTTCTGTTTGCTGAGATTCTGGGACGCTACATCTTCTACACATACTACTATCGCATCGGTGTCTGACATCGGCGATAGTCTCATCTTTCACGCAAGAGCATCGGTGCTGTACTTCCTGAGCGATGCCTACCTGAACGTTCCTCGAGCAGACGTGATGGAAACGATGTGGTCTGGCGGGCTACTCGAATCTTGGCCGCTCGACCGCACCCACACGGATGCAGCTGCAGGGCTCGAGCGGATGGTACGGTTCACTACCGACTGGACGCCCGATAGCATGGCTCTTCTGGAATGGGACTACATGCGGCTGTTCATCGGAGTCGGGAAAACGCATGCTCCGCCCTTCGAGTCTGTCTACCTGAGCGAGGAACATATCCTGTTCGAGAGAGAGACTCTGGAAGTGCGGCAATGGTACGCGAAATACGGTTTGCGAGTACCGCAGCTGCACGTTGTGCCGGACGATCACATCGGGTACGAGCTCTTCTTTGTCGCACGACTCAGTGACCGTGTCGCGTCCCTGCTGGATAGTGGCGAGACGGAGGCTGCGACTGCTGTAAGAGAAGACTGCCGGCGCTTCGTTGAAACCCACCCGCATCGATGGGTGGATTTGTTCGTGAGCCGCATACTGGGACACGCGCAAACGGACTTC
>CAYTDU010000780.1:0-3071 GCA_964436395.1 uncultured Gemmatimonadaceae bacterium
ACAGGCGATTGCGCGGTTGATCTCGTAGATGTCAAACGTGCATAGACCTCTTGCACACTCACAATCACCGATCGCGAACGCGCATCGGGTAGCGGTGAACTCGATATCGGTGTTGGGAACGCACGACCATCGACTGTGAACTCACAATCGCAGGTCGCGAACTCGTTTTCGAGAGAATCAATTCGCAACGGGTGATTGCGAACTCACCACCATCGATGTCGATCCTGCAATCGTCGATATCAATGACTGCAACACCTTCGCCAAGGTCACATCACCGATTGTATGCTCACAATCGGCGGTTGTAATCGCACTTTGGACAGCCGTGAGACTCAATCTTGACCTTAGAACCCACGACAGCCGAGGGTTAGCGAAAAAACATGCAAGTAAGGAGTCAGGTGCCGCCTCTGCCAAAACGGCACCGTCGTGAACGATCATCTCTGCGACATGAATGATCATGCCATTGGAATGGACCTCAACGGAGTAGAGAGGGACGTTCACGAGACAGGTGTGGACGGTAACGACACAGCCGCGAAGCATACTGCGACTGAAAAGGACCACAACGATGAGAACATGAACGCGTATTTCACCGATATGAACGTTCACCGCGGACCCGGAGCGCGTCCGGTGGCAATGTGAAACACGCTCTCAGGGCCAATTTACGTCACTTTTGGCTTGCTGGCCAACCCCTCTCCCCTGCCATCCAGTTGACCGCCCTAAGGCCTGGCACGGAATGGACAAGGTGCCGGAGAGGTATCTGTGCGATGTGTGTGTTGATGTGCGGGAACTGCTTCAGTCGTGCAACGTGCAACGAGCACCGTGTATCGGTCTAGCGTGCAGGCTACAACGTTCAGCCTCGAAACCCGCGCGCAATGCCGGCCGGAATGGAGCGAAGACGAAGCGGCTGTGCGGGGTGCCGCCATGGAGCGCGAGGAACACGCCGAACGGAGCAGCGTCAGGGTGCGCCGCAGACGGCGCTCTACATCCTCTTATACGCCGGCCCCGCTCCTCCCTCGCGCGGTGTCCAGCGCGGCCCCAGTATGTCGGTGGCCTTGCAGTCGACGCAGTTGGGAGGGTTGATCGTGAGCTTGCCGTCCTCCACCTCGTACACGCCCGCCGGGCAGTGGTGGTGGTGATCCTGCAGCCATCCAAGGATCTGGGTGGGAAGCGATGAAGCGCGCGTGATTTTGCTTGACGCTCGAGACGAACAGACATAAAGGAATTGGTCGCAACGAAAGCAGAGGCCATCAAATACGATTCAACCAACCTCCCTCTTCACCCTCTTCGCCGTCGTACCCATAAAATTCGTGAAGACCAAAACAAGCTGATGCAACGCGTCCGACCCGCCGCCCAGCACCGCCCCGGTCAAAAGCACGTCCGTGGTGCGAAACAGGCGCTGGTGAACGTCGGGTAGCAAGGCAAAGATCTGAGGATCCACAAACAACTCGAGCACACGTATGCCGAGTACGGCCACGATTGCGCCGAGTGCCGTGCCAGCGAAGAACGCGATACGCCGCGTTTGGATCTTGTGGTTCTTGATAACCAGTGACTGTTCGAGTGTCTTCTGGCGATCGCAATCGGCGGAGACAGTGCTCTCTGCGGTAGCGGATTGAACGGTGCGCTGCGACCGCCAGCTCGTGAGCGCAACCTCCAACACCCGCTCAATGAACAGCGACACCATGACGAGGGGCGAGGTGAGTTGAACGAACTCTGCGAGACTGAAACTCCGAAACGATACGGAAGCTGGATTGTAGATCGCGGCGAGACCAGCCGCGGAGAGTATCATGGCGCCCAACACCCACAACACTCGACGATCGAGGTTTGTGTAACTGTTCATCGTGTTGTTCCTATCGGTAGCGGCCAGTATTCCGCGGCCGTTTCTTCGAGAACGTCTTCAAGCGAATCCGGAAGGGCGGAGAAAAAATCGAGACGGGTGAGCGTCTCAACGAGATCGACAGACACGGCGTAGTCACCAGCTTCCCCTTCCAGTGGGTCGGTCTGGTTCCGCATCACGAAACCAAACATTAGGAGCCTGCTTGATTGTGGTGCCGTGTAAGAGGGAGGCGTGGGCGTTGGGCCGCACGCCGCGGTCTCAGCCAGCATTACCTTGTAGAAGTGCGTGGGTACTGCTACACGGTTCTCGCCGATGAATATTGTTGGCTCGGTTATCGAACCGTTTTCATCCAGAAACAAAGAGCCGGTGTAAGCCCAGATGCTCGCGGCCCTCAAAGCAAGCTCTCGAATGTCTTCCTCCAACATCCGCCACATCTGCCGATTGAGTGCGGGAGTCTGCGGAGCCATGTTAGAGAGCTTGAACGTCTCGGACATTGCGGCCTCGCTGCGCCTGAACGCGGCGGCCGGAGCCATGTGCCCCCTGTCGTAGCCGCTTGCCTCATAATCCCGCAACTCGGCGCGTTGGTAATCGGGTAGGTAGGGGTCAGCACGGAAGTCGTCGGTGCGTTCGGCTTCTCCTGCGACGCTCACACTATCGAGACGGTACGTGACCCACTGCGGAATACGATTGCTGCGGTCGTGGCAGGTAATGAAGTAGTCGCCCAACAACACATCACAGTCGCCACCCGGAAAACCCCACCGCAAATGTTCGTTGCCGACGACATCGGCCGGTACGAACCCGTGTGGCCTACGATCGCGATAGTGGAACTGACACAGCTCCGAGACTCGAGCTTCGAGCATACCGAGGCGCTGTTCGGGCGACTGCGCCAGCGTCACGTGCGCGGCTTGCGAGAGAGCGGATGCCAATACCAGTATTCGCAGACTCATGTGGTTTGGTCTGAAGAGACTTGCCTTCCGGTGATTCCCGAAGTGCCGCCCCGGAGTTCGCTGGTCACGGCGACGAAGGCGTCGAGTCCAGCGAACGGAGGGCAAGCGGAGGGAATCACCGGAAGGCATTACTCACCTTGGTCAAAGAGCGACGCTGATGAGGTTACTGGGCAGACTCTCGCCCGCCTTGTTGATCGCGAGCACCTGGAACTCGATATCCACACCCTGCGGTTGCTCTGTCAGGACGGTCATGGACTCGAAACACAACACGACCTCCTTCCACTCCGTCTCAC